>CAIPJU010000351.1 GCA_903865465.1 uncultured Bacteroidota bacterium | reverse complement strand
GGTTTCTTGCAGGTCTTTCTGTAAATATTGTACCCTTTTGCGGACATTCTAACTTACGTAACAGAGCCTGTTCCATCTCTTCCTTTGATTTTTCTGTGATAAGGGAATAATCATTTGGTATTTTTATTTCGAGTTTGTTCAGGAGATCAATTGTCCATTCAACAAGAAAAGAGTTGGAATCATACCTGAGGCTAAAGGGAGTATCCTTTGTAATTAAAAGTTTAGGGATGGCCGGAAGGTTTCTTCGATTAATCAATGTTCTTCCATTAAACCTGATTTCCAATCTCTTATTATCTGCCTCACGTGCCAGAGGATATTTTTCGCCACTGAGAGCAGAAACAAGAAATTCTCTTTCAAGATAATCAAATAGTTCCCTTACCGACGTAACATTCAAACTATCATTTATAAGATATAAACCAAGATGATCAATCTCCTTATATTCATTTATTCTGACAACTATTTTACTGCCCCTTCCATTTACATCGGCATTCAAAAAATAGGAACCCGGACTGGAATTGTATTTATCCCGGATCTCATTTCTGTATTTTTCAGGAAGCAGGGCAAATACCTGCTTCAACCGCTCGGTATTAAAGATTAAGGGATTATTAACAGTAAAGGCCGTTATGGAAATTGAATAATATATAATGACTACCGTTATTAGTTTTCTATTCAGCAGCAGAATCTTTAAAAATCGTTTCATTATAGAAGCCCCGCTCTTAATCAAAGACTGATAATTGCCTTTTGTTTGCCATTTTTGTCAAAAAGCTTTCCTGTTTTTAACTCTCCATTCTTCCATGTTCCAATTAAATAGTCACCTGCAGTGGCTTTATTTTCCATTGGATCGTCTTTGGAAATTATGCCATCTTTGGTAAAGGTAAATCTGCCTCTCCCATCCATCTTACCATTCAGGATAGTTCCCTCATAGTAGCCATTTGGAAAATCCAACTTATCTGATGGAGCTATTGATCCGATGTTAACCTTTACCGAAAGAGTCGAGGCTGGACCGTCACCAACAGAATTATTCCCTTTTACAGAAATGTTTCCGGATGTGGCACCTGATCCAAAGTTCACACTTATAGTGTTGGTATTGCTCGATCCTGTTGCTCCGGATGGAAGAGACCATATATACTTTGTCGCATCAGATATAGATGGGACGGTATAGCTCACTGATGCCTGTCCCTGCGTAACAGTTGCGGCTCCATTTATAGCTTCAGGTTTTCCGGGAAGAACTCCTGTTGGTGTTGGCGGAGGAGTATTTGGTTGCTCTTTACCTGCTTGCCTAACGCATATTGCCAGTGAGGAGGATGGCCCCTCCCCGGCAGAGTTTTTTCCTCTCACAGATATATCTCCGGAGACAGCGTTAGCATAAAAATTAACAATAATACTGTTAGTATTACCCGACCCGGTTGATCCCGCCGGAAGAGACCATAAATATGCCGTTGCATTAGCTATGGCAGGAACAGTATAGGTCACCGATCTCTGACCCGGGACAACAGTTGTAAGTCCTTTTATAGCTTCCGGTTTACCTGGTAATTGCTGGGTAGGTGAAGCAGGTTCAGCTATCTGCGGGTTCTCCTTAGCTCCTTTTGAAAGAAAGCTGTAACCGATTGCAATAATTACAATGAATGAGAAGACGGCTAAAGCTATCACAACTTTCGTACTTAAGATTCCTTCCTTTGGTGCGCCGGTGCCATGCGGCTCAACTGGCTTCTTATCTTTTTTTTCTTTCCGTGATTTCAGGGTTGATTTGCGTTCATCCTCCAATCTCTTTTCTTCCAGCCTTTTTCGTTCAGCTTCTATCTTTTTTTCTTCAAGTCTCCTTTGCTCATCTGCGATATTCTTATCCTCAATCCTTTTTCGTTCAAAGGTTATGTTCCTCAGTTGGGCAAGACAGAACTTATCCTCGGGTTTTATTATAAGAGCTTTCCTGTATAGTTTTTCTGCATAATCCCATTCTCCTGAAGTGAAGTGTTCTGTTGCCTGTTCAATGTCAGTCTGATACTCCTGTTCCTTCATGGTCTGGAGGTTCTGCTCAGCAATTCTTTTTTCTTCCTCTCTTTTCCTTACTTCTGCAATAGTTTTCAATTGTGCAATGCAAGCCTGATCGTCAGGCTTGATTATCAGGGCCTTTTTAAAAATTCTTTCAGCTTCATCAAATTCGCCTCTGGCGAAGTGATCGGAAGCCTGTTCAGTAAGACTATTATACTCCCGCTGCCTGTCAGCCAGAAGACGCTGCTCTTCTATTTTCTTATTTTCAAGCTTCTTGCGTGCCTCCTCAATGTTCTTTAACTGGGCAAGACAGATCTGCTCCCCTGGCTTGATTCTCAGAGCTTCCCTGAAAAATCTTTCTGCCTCATCCCAGTCGCCCCTTGCAAAGGATTCGGAAGCCTTTTCCTTAGCATATTTAAATGC
>CAIPJU010000350.1 GCA_903865465.1 uncultured Bacteroidota bacterium | reverse complement strand
CGACTTTGAGACGTTTTACCAATAATCCCGACCCTTACATAAAAGAAAAAAAAGTCAATAATGATCTGGCGCTGAGCCTTTATTCCGAAGGTGAAAAGCATATTAACCAATCTCCGGACCCTTTTGGAACCTCACTTAGGATAGCTATTGCCGGAAACATTATCGATTTTGCCGTAAATGACAACTTCAACATCATCATGACTCTTGAGACAGCTCTGGCTTCCGAATTTGCCATTGATCATTCCCTACAGTTAAAAGAGGCTTTGCAAAATGCAAGGTCGGTCCTATATCTTGGAGATAATGCCGGGGAGATTGTTTTCGACAGGCTTTTCATTGAAACACTGAAACATTCAAATCTTACTTATGTTGTCAGAGGTGGGCCTGTGATCAATGATGCAACTATGGAAGATGCTGTTTATACTGGAATGACAAGAGTAGTAAATGTAATTTCCAGTGAATATGATGCACCCTCAACGATAGTTAATAAATCGGGGGAATCGTTTCAGCAACACTTCAAAGAAGCTGATCTGATCATTTCAAAAGGTCAGGGTAATCTCGAAGGACTTCTTCCTCTGAATGACAAACGAATTTTCTTCCTGTTAATGGCGAAATGTGATGTTATTTCAGAATTTCTTAAGGTAAAGAAGAATAGCCTGGTTGTTTATAATGCTTTAATATAGTTAGTTAAGATATCGATGCTGGTCCGTCTGGGACCGGGCCATAACAAGAACTCAAATGGAACATCAGGCACCATTTCGCAGTAATCCCTTGGTGACACTGAAAAGATATTTGACGAAACCGGAGACACCAGGCCGCATATGAGCCTTTAGCTGATAAATCAGGAATAGTGTATGATCGTGAAAATAATTTAAGGTAGTTATGAAGAAGATATTGGAAAGCCATAGAAACCACCAGTACTCAGATTATGCTGATAAATTATCAGCCATAATACCTATATATTTAAAAAAAAGTGGATCAGATTATGAATTCATTTCAGACAATTCAAAGGGTATCGCATTCCGATCCGACCAATTGTGATTCAGGAAATGGATGTATCACGCAACAGAAGATAAGAGTTGTACGGTTAATATAAGCATTAGTGAATGAAAGTTAAAATATTAAATATTAGTTAATTATGAATCAATTATTTGAAAAAATCCCTATGGAAGGGGTTAAAAACATTATTGTGATTGCATCAGGTAAAGGAGGAGTCGGGAAATCGACAGTTGCTGCCAACCTCGCAGTAACCATGGCAAGAAACGGATATAAGACTGCGCTGGTTGATGCAGATATTTATGGCCCGTCAATACCCAGAATGTTCGGCATTGAGGAAGCACAACCTGACGTAACATCTTTCGGAGAGAAGGATGTTATATTTCCTGTTGAGAAATTAGGGGTCAGCATAATGTCGATCGGTTTTTTTGTTGACCGCCACCAGTCGCTAATCTGGAGGGGCCCAATGGCTGCAAATGCAATAACACAACTTTTTGAGAATACACAATGGGGCGATATCGATTATATGTTCGTTGACTTCCCTCCCGGTACCGGGGATATCCAACTTACCACTCTTCAGAAACTTAACCTCTCCGGTGCAATAATCGTAACTACTCCGCAGGAAATTGCACTTAACGATGCTCGTAAAGCCGCTTCAATGTTCACCAATCCCGATCTGAAAATTCCTGTTCTTGGAATTGTTGAAAACATGTCGTGGTTTACCCCTGAACAGCATCAGGAAGAAAAGTATTATCTCTTTGGCAAGGGAGGTGGTCATAAATTAGCTATTGAGTTTGATACCTTCCTGCTGGGTCAGATTCCGCTTGTAATGGAAGTAGGGGAAGCTGCCGAAAAGGGCCTTAGCATCTTTAGTCAGGCGAATAAACTTGTTATTGAATCGTTTGAAAAAATAGCTGGTTTGCTCCTTTCAAAAACAGAGACTCTTTCCTGAATTATTTCCAATTCTCATAAAAAAGTCTTATCTTTTTTCCTCACATTATGTAATATTTTAAAAACAACCTGGTATTTACAGGAAAGTACAACCAGAATTCAAAAGCTCAATATCAGGAGAAGTGAAGAATATAAATTGAGACTCTAAAAAGATATTAACTATTTAAAACAAAAATTATGGGACAAAAAGGAAGATCTATCGTTAAAATGGATGTTGATGAATTAATCAACTTGCTTAATAAAGCCCTCTCTGATGAGTGGCTTGCATACTACCAGTACTGGATAGGTGCCAAAGTTGTGAAAGGCCCTATGAAAGACGCAGTTATTGCGGAACTGACTCTACATGCTACTGAAGAATTGAGCCATGCTGAACTATTGGCGACTAGAATCATTCAACTGGGAGGAACACCTGTTTTATCGCCGGAAGAATGGCTTAAGATAACCAGTTGCGGATACGATCCTCCCTCGGATCATTATGTTGAAAAAATTCTTGATCAAAATATTAAGGGAGAACAGTGTGCTATAAATTTCTATAGTGGATTGCTGGATACAACAAGGGAGGGAGACCCTGTTACCTATAATATAATCCTGACAATTCTTTCACAGGAAGTTGAACATGAAGAGGATCTTTCATCATTAAAAGAAGATCTTGAGCTGATGCTTCAAAGAAGAAGATAATACACATAGCAAAGGCAATATACCAGGCACCATGCGCCCCCTGTAACAAGTAATATTTTTTTATACCTATAATTAATATTTAAACAAATGGAAGACAATCACGCTACCCCAATGCCAAGAATTGGAGACAAAGCTCCTGAATTTAAGGCTATAACAACACAGGGTCCCATAAATTTCCCTGCAGATTATTCCGGAAGCTGGGTTATCTTATTTAGTCACCCGGCCGATTTCACACCGGTTTGCACCTCAGAATTTATGACATTTGCCAGTATGGAAAAGCAGTTTGCAGAAGCAGACTGTAAACTTGTAGGTCTGTCAGTTGACGGCCTCTACAGCCATATTGCATGGCTTCGCACAATTAAAGAGAAGATTGAATACAAGGGAATGAAGAATGTGGAAGTTAACTTTCCACTCATTGAGGATATAACTATGGAGGTTGCCCGTAAATATGGCATGCTTCAGCCTGGGGAAAGTTCTACAAAGGCTGTAAGGGCCGTATTTTTTATCGACCCAAAGGGTATTATCAGGGCAATTATTTATTCTCCGCTCAGCATGGGCCGCAATTTTGCCGAATTATACAGGGCACTTGTTGCAATGAAAACAGCAGATGCCTTTTCAATTGCAACACCTGCCGACTGGCAGCCGGGTGATGATGTTATTGTTCCAACTGCAGGTTCATGTGGCGTAGCAAAAGAACGGATGGAAAACAAAGAAGAGATGCATTGTTACGATTGGTTCTTCTGCACAAAAAAACTGCCAAAAGAGACTGTGCTTAAAACAGTACTTAAGTAATAATGATTTAAAACAAACCTCATAAATATGAAAAAAATAGGATTCATCTTCGCAATTATTTGCTTGGTTAGTTCATGTAACCAATCTCCCAGGCAACTCACATCCACTGTTGATGCAACAGCAAAACCTGTCCGTGATGGTCTCTTTATTCACATTACTCAGTGTTATGATGACCCGCACCGTGTTCTGATGCCTCTTAAAATGGCCCTCATGATGTCGGACGATAAGGATGTTATCGTTTACCTCGATATTCATGCTGTTAACTTTCTGACGAAAAGTGCAAAGGATATTACTTTTGCAGATTTTGAATCAGCACATACATATATCAAAAAACTGGCTGCGAAGGGTGTAGGTGTTTACGCCTGTCCTACTTGTATGAAAATAGCAGGAATAGCCCCTGAAGATCTTATGGAAGGAGTTCAGGTGGCACAAAAAGATAAATTCTTCAATTTCACAAAAGGAAGGATAATTGCTCTGGATTATTAAGAATCATGCCATCCCATCTAAACAGTATCCTTATTCCATAAGAATCGGGATATTGTTTTTTATCCCTGAAATAAGCTGAATTTAATTTGGATTATGAACGTAGGTTCATTACATTTACAGAAATTATCAGCTATGAAAACTTCAATTCTTGTTAAAGTATTTCTTGTACTCCCATTGTTACTTTTTATTGATTATATCTTAATGGCAATAATAGGATGCACCACATGTCTTTTAGGATTTGGAGAGGATTTTTATTGTGGCTCCTTTTGCCTGGCCGGGAAAATAATTTTAGCTTTGTCAGCGCTAATCTTTGGGTACTATGTTTACCCCGATATCAAAGGAATGTTCAAAGTAAAAAAGCATGGCTCGTCCGCATAAAAGCAGAAAGATTTCGAACCCACCCAAAATGGCAGGATTTAAACCATTTGGAATGCCAATGTGCAAAATGGACCCCGTTATTTTGAAATTAGAGGAGTTCGAAAGCATTAGATTGGTGAATTACGATAAACTGCCTCAGGAACAGGCAGCTACACGAATGAATGTTTCCCGCCCTACATTTACCAGAATTTATAATAGTGCACTTGAACAGATAGCCAAAGCATTTATTGAAGGGAAAGCAATTGAGATTGAAGGCGGAAATTATGAAATGGATAAAGAGTGGTACCGGTGCAGAAAATGTTTTAAACTGATTGCTGGTTTGGAAAATCACATTAAATGTAAAAATTGTACACTTTTTGGAGAGAATGAGCTTATAAAACTGAATTAAAAATAAAGTAATCAAAAACCAATAAATGAGTCCACTCCGAAAAGTAAGAGTTTTTGTTTTCAATTGTTCTTACCCCCGACCCCTGAAAGGGAACAATTGAAAATCAGAAAGTTTAAAAGTCCCCTTTAGGGGATTTAGGGGTAAAAAAGACCTTTCGGAGTGGATTCAATAAATTAATATAAAATGAAAATTGCAGTACCGGTAACAAAAGAAAACCAAATAGACAGCCATTTCGGTCATTGCGAATCATATGGCGTATTCAGCATATCCGACACCAATGAAATTGCTGAAGTGAAAAGAGTACAATCACCACAGGGATGCGGCTGCAAGTCAGATATAGCCTCAGTACTCGCAGCAGACGGAGTTTCTGTGATGCTGGCTGGTGGAATTGGTGGAGGGGCCATAAACGTCCTGAATAGTAGCGGTATAGAAGTTATCCGTGGTTGCTCAGGAGATGCCACCGAGGTTGTAAAACTCTATATCTCAGGATTAGTAGAAGACAGCGGCAGTAGCTGCCACCAGCATGAAGTCCATCATCAGGATGGAGGCACTCATTCATGTAGCCATAATTAGCAGAACTATTGCAGTAATTGTATTCCATTTTCTGCAATTCTTTTTAATAATTCTTTTCCTGTTTTTTTTTGGTATGGATTAATCAACCTGAATGGGACTCTTCAAATAATTACCAACTTTGCATATGCAATTTCTTTTAAAAGTTAGAAGCGCAGGAAAGAATAGGATAAACTTTTGTTAGGGCAACGGAAGAATATAAGGGAAAAAAGGCCGGTTAATATCCGGCCCCTTTTTTATTCTCTTATTGTTTTTTCGTGGTACTGAGCCCAAAAATCGTCCAGATGGGACAAAAACTCAACAGAGCAGTGATAACAAATACTGCAGCCAGAGCAAGAAGTACTATTGCCAGAACCCCTGTTATCACATGTGTAAAGTACAATACAACCACTAAAAGTGCAACCACAATCCTGATTACTTTGTCAATTGTTCCTACGTTTTTTTTCATTTGAGTAAAATTTAATATATAATTACTAATTCAATTTTTCTTCATACCAATAACATTCACTTTGCTGCCACCTTCAGGCGCCGGTAATAATTTTAGTTTTTAAGCAAGATTTCCTGAATTACTTTTTCAAATGTCTGTTTTGGGAGAGCTCCCATTGCAGCCTGGGGCT
>CAIPJU010000349.1 GCA_903865465.1 uncultured Bacteroidota bacterium | reverse complement strand
GGCCCCAGACGTGAGATATTAGTTTTAAGAATATAATCATCAGCACCCGCTTTCATGCATTCAACTGCGAGTTCCTCGCTAAGAGGATCGGTAACAAATATAAAAGGAGTGTGCGGGGTGATCTCATTTCGCAGATCAAGGGCATTGATACCGTCAAATTTAGGAAGCTTATAATCAGCAAGAATAAGGTCAGGCATGAATGAAACCAGAGAATCGATATAATCTTCCTTCGATTCAACAACAGAATGGCTATATCTTATACCATTCATAGAAATCTGAATAAGTGCCTGTTCTGCCTCAGCAGGAGCATCTTCAAGATACAAAATCCTTATCTTATCTTCCATTTCCTCTCAATTACTTTTCATGCCATGGTTTTAATAACCTCTGCCGGCATATCACAGATAAAATCTTTTTTCAAGATGCTTTTTTAGCCTTCCCTTTCAAAACACTATTTACATATCAGGAACATAATCAGCAACATTGATCCAAATGAAATAATCAGATTTTACAATAATCTAACAAAAATAACATTTAAAATGAAAAGATACGGCATTTGCTTGAACAATTATGCGCACTAAATTAACCATCAGGCACTTTGCGAAAGGGGAAAGTACAACATGACAGCAAAATAAAGATTTATCTTAAGGAAAAGGCGTTAAATGGTTTGGATGCCTACTTTTCAATAATCTTTTTATCACTAATTAGTATAGAGGCAACTATTGAAACAGCCAGGATGGAAATAATAATGAATAAAGACCATGATATCGGAATATCAAATTTGAAAAAAGAGGCAAGCATTTTAAGTCCTACAAAGGATAGTACAAAGGCAAGGCCCGTTTTTAGATACCGGAAAAAATTCATTATGCCTGCTATTGCAAAATAGAGTGACCGGAGCCCGAGTATTGCAAATATATTCGAAGTATAAACAATCAGAGTATGATGACTGATTGCAAGAATTGCCGGGATGCTGTCGACGGCAAAAATCAGGTCTGATGATTCGATTATTAAAAGTACCAGGAAGAGGGGAGTTGCATACAATTTCCTGTTTCTTGTTATAAAAAGCCTGTCACTATGTACCGAATCGGTGACAGGAAGGAACTTTCTGAAAAATCTGATTACCGGATTTTTATCAGGGTCAGGGTTTGTCTCCTTCTGGAACAGCATCCTGACACCTGTAAATAAAAGAAAACCGCCAAAAATAATGACTATCCAATGAAACCTGTTTATCAGGGCAACCCCGGCAAAAATAAATATCCCCCTCATCACCAAAGCTCCCAGGATACCCCAGAACAAAACCTTGTGCTGGTACCTTTCATCGACAGCAAAAAAAGAAAAAATAAGAATAAAGACAAATATATTATCAACGCTAAGAGAATATTCAATAACATATCCTGTAAGGAATTCCATGGCTCTCTCTTTGCCAAATTCAAAGTAAACCAAAAGGTTGAAAAGCAGCGCCAGTGATATCCAAATGGCACTCATGGTAAGCGCCTCCTTCAGGGAAACCTTGTGAGCATGCTTGTTAAAGAGACCCAGGTCGAGAGCCAGCATTATCAGAATGAAAACATGAAATCCTATCCAGAAATAGAGGTTTGTCGTCATCATACAAATTTTGAAATGCAAACTTAAAAAATAAATACTCAAATCACTGTTTACTTCTCAACCTTGGGAATCAGGCAGAAAACAAATCCTATGGCTATTTAGGGTCAACAGGAAATAAGGATCTCACAGGCACTTTGTATTTACCATCGATATCCGGGATGCCATTCCCATTTGTATCCTTCATTGATCCAAGGTATTCAAGAAGGGCAAGCCATTCCTTAGCTTCCTGAATTCCATCCTTAAGGGTATCGGCATCGAGCACAGCGGTTTTCATATCTGTAACTTTCAGGCCCGAAGCATCTTTAGGAACCACATTCACAAGACCGAAACTCATCTTCTTGATTATGCCGATGAATTCGAGCATATATGAATCGGCTGTTATTGAATACATTGTTTTATCCTTCTTCGCGAAATCAACATTTGCCACACTCCCATCACCGTGGAGAATTTCTATCTTTTTTATTTTTTTGAAAAGCCCCTTCTCAGGCGAATAGAGTACTTTCATTCCAGAATAATAACAGTAGTTGTCGGGGCTCGACTTCCATGCTACAAGTAAAATTTCGAGTATGCTTTTAAGCTCATGTCCTGTGACATACAGACGTGAGAGTGGATATCCGGGAATATTATCCTGTCCTGTACCAAGTGGCACAACCCTGAAAAAATCAGGAGCCATCTGAATTCCGGGGAGTATCTTGTCGAACAACATACCGGCAGCAAGCATGGTGATATCAGTTCCTTTTGCACAATGACGGTTTACATAATAATAAATGGCATCAGCGACAAGCGGGCCCAGGTTACTGTTAATAAAGTCACCACCGTCATTACCCTCAATGACAAATCCCGACTCGGCGACAGGTTTGTCATAATCCATTCCCACATTATTAAGAATCTGATCATTGATTTTAGTCTTCTGCTCATCAATCAAATGGCTTATCACTTTGTCGCCCTGTATTTTATCATCAATTGGAATAAGACGATAGTTTTCCATTTTCACTTTACCCCCTGAGATGCTCAGCTCAAGTCTTCCTAAATTCTCTCCGAATTCCCCTGTCTGAACTATCAGGGTACCATTTACCACAAGAGGCTGGTCAATTTTTGTATGGCTGTGGCCGCCAACTATTAGATCTATACCCTTAACATTCTTTGCAAGATTAACATCGTCACCTCCCATCCCGCCATTCTTTTCCCTTTTAACGCCTGAGTGCGATATACAAATTATGATGTCACATTTCTCCTTTTTTAATTCGCTAACCATCTGTTTCGCCTCTTTTTCAGGGTTCACAAATTTCAAGGGTGCAGCTTTGGGTGCGACTCTCTGTGCATCTTTCCCAATTATTGAGAATATTCCTATTCTGATGCCAGCCCGTTCAAGTACAATATAATGTTTTAAGATATTTTTTGAATATAGTTTTTCAATACCATCGTCAACATCGCTTTTTGAATCGGTAATTATATTGCCAGCGAGCATTACGGGTATATCACCCTTAGATGCTGATGAAGCCATTACGTCTGCCAGCCACCCGGGACCAAAGTCAAATTCATGATTCCCAAGGCCAACTGCATCATATCCCATCTTTTTCATAAGCCTTAGCTGAAATCCGGTTTTTACTTCGAGCGAGGGGAAAAGTGTTCCCATCAGGAAGTCTCCAGCATCGAGGACAAGAGTCTGCCCAGGATTCACCTGTTTTTCGGAGCCTATTACAGCAGCGATCCTTGCAAATCCACCTACCGTATTATCATCATTGATTGTTAGAGGAGTATAGGCCGATTCGGGTGCAAAGCCCAGCAAACGCGAATGCAGATCGTTGGAATGGAGAATTATCAGTTTTGCAGATTTCTGCCCCAGGACTGGCAGGAAAAAAAAGGCTGAAAGCAGCAGAAGGGCTCGATGGTACTTCATGGAATGAATATTAAGTAAAACACAAATCTATGCAATTTATCAAATGATCAAAATGCTGTTTATCATAAGGCCTCTGCAACTACAAAGGTACTTCCTCCAATAAAAATCACCTCTGAGGTTGTTGCTTTTGCACGTGCATTTTCATAAGCTGCTTTGACATTTGGGAAACTCGTCCCTTCAAGTCCGAAATGAGAAGCAACAGCCATGAGTTTATCCTCATCGAGTGCCCGGTCGACTGATGCTCTGGTAAAATAATATTTTGCATTTTGGGGGAACAGTGGCAGGATTGAATTGAGATCCTTGTCATTTACAAAACCAACGACAAAATGGAGGCAAGATGAATTCAGGCTTTCCAATTGTCGGAGGACATACTCCAGCCCCTCTTTATTATGTCCTGTATCACAGATGGTTAGCGGGCTTATACCCAAAATCTGCCATCGTCCCATGAGGCCTGTGTTCTTTAGCGTATTTTTAATGCCATCCAGCAGTGTCTTATGGTCCAAACTGAAATGGGGCAGCAGATTTTCAAAAGCCGCAAAGAGAGCCTGGATATTCCCCGACTGATAATCTCCGGCAAGGGGAGAAATACCCTTATATTCAATTCCGGTATTCAGGTCAGATACATAGAATTCTCTTTCACCTGAAAAGCTGAATTCTTTTCCCAAACGGCATAGGAATTTTTCATCAGCAAATACAATTGAGGAGTTACATTCACTGGCCTTTTTCTTAAAGAGATCTTTGGTTTCAGGTTGAGATTCGCTTATAACAACAGGAACCTCTTTTTTTATTATTCCTGACTTTTCCAGTGCAACTTTTTCAAGGGTGTCGCCCAGGAGATCCATATGGTCATGACCAATATTGGTTATCAGTGACAATACCGGAGTTATTATGTTGGTTGAATCGAGCCGGCCTCCCAGACCAACTTCAACAACTGCAACGTCAATCATATGTTGTGAAAAGGAGTCAAATGCAAGTGCAACCGTCATTTCAAAAAAAGATGGCTTAACAGCCTCAATAATTTTGAGGTGACGCTGTACAAAATCAGTGACCTCATTCTCTGAGATCATAAGGCCGTTGATTTTAATCCTTTCCCTGAAATCCTTCAGATGAGGAGAGGTATAGAGGCCGGTTTTATACCCGGCTTCCTGAAGAACCGAAGCAATCATGTGCGATACAGAACCTTTACCGTTCGTCCCGGCAATATGAATTGTCTTGTAATGTGTGTGAGGATGGCCAAAATAGTTGTCTAGAGCAGTTGAATTACTTAGATCAGCCTTATACGCCGCCTTACCGATCCTGTGAAACGCGGGCAGCTGTTTGTAAAGAAATTCCAGAGTCTCTTTATAGGTCATTAAAAATCAGTTTGAAAGTTTGAACAACGCTAAGTAACATACTTTACAAACAGTTATCAAAATATAGATGAAATTAGTTATTTTTACAAACCCGGGCCGGGCAGGGCCTGCATTATTATAATGAACATATTATCAGGAACATAACAATGAAAAGGAAGCATAATAAAAAACTTTTTATTCTCGACACCAACGTTTTGCTTCACGATTATAAGTGTATTTACAATTTTGAGGAAAATGATATTATTATCCCCATTGTTGTTCTGGAAGAGCTTGATAAGTTTAAGAGG
>CAIPJU010000348.1 GCA_903865465.1 uncultured Bacteroidota bacterium | reverse complement strand
GCTGTCAGCTTACTGGTATAACCCGGGACAATCTCAAGTATTTCACTGATAAGATCTTCCTTTGAGATATTATATAATGTTTCGAGTATGGTCTCTATCTTAACAAGTATAGATTCACAATCGGTATCAGAGACCTGGGCGATGGTAATTTTAGGGTTATGGGTTGAAATCCGGGGTTCGTCAGTATTAAAGAGTTCCTCATACAACTTTTCACCCGGGCGCAAACCGGTAAATTTGATCTTAATATCTTTATAGGGCTGGAGACCTGAAAGCAGAATCAGGTTGGTTGCAATGTCAAGTATCTTAATTGGTTCTCCCATATCAAACACATAAATGTGTCCGCCATTCCCCATAAAGCCTGCTTCCAAAACCAGCTGACAGGCTTCCGGAATGGTCATAAAGAACCTTGTTATATCAGGGTCAGTAATTGTTACGGGGCCTCCTTCAGCTATCTGCTTTTTAAACAGAGGGATAACAGATCCATTTGATCCCAGTACATTTCCGAAGCGGGTTGTGACAAACTTTGTTCCGGATGAATATTTTAATGACATGCCATGTACTATCATCTCGCAGATCTTCTTCGTTGCACCCATCACATTCGTTGGATTCACCGCCTTATCAGAGGAAATCATAACAAATTTCTGAGCATTATATTTAACTGCAAGCTCCGAAATAATCAAAGTTCCGCCCACATTTACCCTGAAAGCTTCATGCGGATTAGCTTCCATCATAGGAACATGCTTATAAGCTGCCGCATGAAATACCACTTCGGGAAGGTATTTGCGGAAAATAAGATCCATCTTGATTTTATTGGTCACATCGCCGATAATGAGTTCATAGCGACATCCTGAGAATTTGGATTTCAGTTCATCATCGAGATAAAAAGATGGTGTTTCAGCCTGATCGACCAGAATCAGATTTTTATAATGGAATTTAGTAAGCTGACGTACAATTTCAGAACCAATGGAGCCGGCAGCCCCGGTAATAAGAATAGTCTTATCCCTTAGTCCTTCATCGATCTTCTGCAGATCAAGAGATATTGGTTTCCTTCCGAGCAAATCTTCGAACTGTACTTTCTTCAGTTTCTTAACAGGCTGTTTCCCATTAAGGAGTTGATCGAATGAAGGAGCTTCAAGTATTTCGAGGCCAAGTTTCATAGCGAGCTGTAATACCTCATTAAAGCCTGGACCTGAAACCTCTTTTTTAGCAAAAATTATAGCCTTGATATCTTCTGAAATAACAAATTCAGTCGTCAGAATTGTTTTGGAGTAGACCGGAAAGCCATCAAGGGCCTTCCCCTGTATCCTTTTGTCGTCATCAATGAAGCCCTTAAGCTTCAGATAACCGTTAGGGTCACTCTGTATAACCCTTTTTGCCATAAGTCCCTGATCATCAGAACCATAAATAAGCACATTCTTGCGGTCACCAAATGATGATGAAGCAAAAATATAAAACATCTTAATAAATACCCTGAAAAGAAAAAGGAATAAGGTAACAGAGACTGAATGGATTAATATTATCGATAGCGGAACATTGAATAAAGGGATCCATTGATTCTTTCTGCTCAGAAGTGTTATTGCAAAGAGTGCAAGGAGCGCTACTGAATTGGTAATGACGATAAGAAAGGTGTCCCTGATTGTGGTATGCCTTATCATTCCCGAGTAGGATTTGAATAAAAGCATAAATACCAGGTAGACCAAGAGAACCAGTCCTGCCTGTCTGAAGGCAGTGGAAATCTGAAAGGTATAGAGCTCAAAATTATATCTGAGCATATAGGCTATCAGAAATGAGAAATATACAGCGGCTAAATCAACGAGCAGAACGAGCCATCGGGGTAATGAATGGTTTCTGAATATATTAAAAATCCTATCTTTTAACGAATCAATCATAAAACTTGGCTGTAACTACGAAAATAATCAATTTTTCCCACTTTATGACAATTTTAAATGTTGTACATCATGTGAGATGAGGATTACATGCTTTTAACCCCTATATGGCATGCTTCCGCCCCGTCAGTCACACGACACACCGTTGTATCTGCCTGACATGGTGATTATTAATATTTTCTTGTAACAATTGTTACAAATTATTCCAAAACCATTTCACCGATTCTTCAAGTCCCTTTTCGACATTAAGAACAGGTGAATATCCCAGCATATTTTTAGCCTTCTGAATTGATGCCAGGGAGTGAGGGATATCTCCATCCCTGAATGGTCCGTAAATCGCTTCTATATCTAAGATATCCTTATCAAGTTTACCAGCGAGGCTCCTGATTGTTAAAAAGAGCTGATTTAGAGTAGTTCTCTCTCCATGAGCAACATTATAAACCTGGTTTAGGGCTTCCGGGTTGTCAGTAAGTCCAGCCAGATGGTTAGCCTGAATCACATTGTCGATATAGGTAAAATCGCGTGATACGGAACCATCACCATTAATCAGGGGAGCTTCATGTTTCATGAGCATTTTAAGGAACTTGGGAATAACAGCGGCATAGGCGCCATCAGGGTCCTGTCTTCTTCCAAAGACATTGAAATATCTAAGCCCGACAGTATCTATTCCATATGCTTTTTTAAAATTGGCTGCATAAAGTTCATTGACATATTTTGTAATTGCATAAGGTGATAAGGGTGTTCCAATAACATCTTCGACTTTTGGAAGATCGGGGTGGTCGCCATAGGTTGAAGAGCTGGCAGCATAAACGAATCGTTTTACCCCGGCTTCACTTGCAGCGAAGAGCATCTTAACAAAGCCTCCAATGTTGACATCGGTTGATGTTACCGGATCCTTGATGGAACGTGGAACAGATCCCAGGGCAGCCTCATGGTAAACAATATCAATGTTGCTGACGGCTTTCGCACAATCTTCAGGGTTTCGTATATCGCCCTCAATAAGCGTAAATGCCGGATTATTGATAAAGCCTTCAAGGTTTTTACGCTTGCCGGTTGAAAAATTGTCAAGACAAACAACCGTATTATCCGCAGACAGCAAAGATTCTATGAGATTTGACCCAATGAATCCGGCTCCTCCTGTTACAAGGATGCGCCTATTTTTCAATATCCGTTCCATAAAGCATGAATGAAATATAACTTACTACAAATCAGATCAAATCAAAAAAAAACTCAATTATTCTCGAACATGAGCAGAACCTCCTTTAGGATAAATTCAGCCGCCTTTCCATCGCCATAGAAACCAGGGTACTCGAGTGAAGATTGTGAATCGAGGAAATTATTGAACTCCTCATTAATCCTTACCGGGTCAGCATCGACAAGTTTTGCTGTTCCGTTGGTGACAAGTTCAACCCATTCGGTCTCCTTTCTAAGTACCATGCAAGGTTTTTT
>CAIPJU010000347.1 GCA_903865465.1 uncultured Bacteroidota bacterium | reverse complement strand
GTCTCTATTTGACTCCGGAAAAGTTGGATATTCTTGAGACTTACCAAATCCTTTCCGTATTAGTCAATTTGAGACCTGATATTTTACAAAAATTACTTGAAGGATGCAATTCCATAAAAGTAAAAAGGCTGTTCTTATACATGTCAAATAAAGCAAACCATCAGTGGGCTAAATTTTTAGAATTGTCAACCTCTGATCTTGGACAGGGAGATCGTAGTATAGTTAAGAATGGTGTATATGACCCGAAGTTCCGTATTACAGTCCCCCGAGAATTAGCTCAACTATGATCGATCCAAAGTATAAAGCACAAGTGGATTTATTACTGCAGACAATTCCATACATTGCAAAAGAAACAATATTTGCACTCAAAGGAGGAACAGCAATAAACCTGTTTTTGCGAAATATGCCCAGGCTGTCTGTTGATATTGATTTAACTTATTTACATATTGAAGACAGGGTCACAACCCTAAAAAGTATTTCAGACGGATTAGGACGGATCAAAGGTGACCTGGAAAAGTCAATTCTCGGAATTAGCGTAACTCCGGCTTCACGGGAAGGGCAGGATGCAAAGATCAATTGTCAGTTAGCGGGTGCTCAAATTAAAATTGAAGTAAATACTGTAACCCGAGGGGTAATAAATCAACCAAGCCTTAGACGAGTTCATAAAGTGGTGGAAGATACATTTGGCAAATTTGCTGCTATTAATGTTGTTTCAATGGCCGAACTTTATGGAGGTAAAATCTGTGCCGCTCTGGATCGACAACATCCCCGTGACCTCTTTGATGTAAAACTTCTTTTAGACAACGAAGGCTTTACCGAGGATATAAAGATTGGATTCATTATAGCCCTTATTTCTCACATGAGGCCAATCAATGAAGTAATAAGTCCAACATTTATTGATCAGCGACAGGCCTTTAAAACTCAATTTTCCGGAATGGCCGAGATTCCTTTCAGTTATGAGGATTTTGAACAAACTCGTGCACAGTTAGTTAAAGAAATCCACTCAAAATTAACGGAAGAAGACCGGTTGTTCTTAATGAGTTTTAAAGAAGGACTTCCTGATTGGGAGTTGTTAAGTGTCAAGAATGCAAAAGAATTACCGGCAGTACTTTGGAAGCTTCAGAATATTGAGGAACTAAGGAAAAAGAATTCAAAGAAACATGATGAAATGTTGAAAACTTTGGAAGCAGAATTATATCGCTGATCGAAATCACTTTCCTTAACCATATATCAAAATAAATATTCAACTAAAAACCCGCCAGGTAATCGGCCAGGTTTTATGAAAATCAGTGAAAATGTAATCACTCCCAAAATCCTAGGTGAATGATAATGAAGACTAGTACAAACCAGTACAACGTGAAAAGCAGGGTTTTATCTCACTCATAATCAGGGTGTCGCTGTCCCGATATCTATCGGGACGTGCCCAGCCGGGCCTACATAAAAAAGAGTGAGAGCGTGAGCATGAGCGAACAAACTCACTCTTTTTTCTCATAACTCACTCTCTCACTCAATCTTTTTCCTTCAAGCCAGGGTTACGCCATGTTTTATATGAAATTGGGGTGTTTTTTGCCGAATAAACGGATCAGACTTATCGCACAACCAACAAGAACATTATCTGGCAAAAACAGATGGGTTAATTAGAGTTTGCTGTTAAAGTAAACTTATAAATATTTTAAATTCATCTCCTTGGGGAGGTAATCTTCTTCTGGAAAAGTAATGACCAAAATTTGCTCCATATATTCCTTTATGCTTACCAGTATTATATTAACCTTGGCCAAAATTGAGCCAAAAAAACACCCTTTTTCGTAGAGTATTAAGTTCATTATAAAGAAGATGCATGCTACCCAGCTCTCAGAGGTACTCTTTAGTCTCGCCCTTATTTCATTCAGATTGTATCCGTTTTTCCCTTGACCAAACTTACCTTCGATATGATTTCTTTCCGCAGCTTCTCTTCTACGTTTTCGTTTCTGATAATAGGTCTCATTCTCTTTGTTTTTTCTGCGGCCAAGAGCCATTGCAGTTATTCTGATATTCCTTTCCTTTAACCAGCTTCTGTTTTCTCTTGTAGCATAAATCTTATCAACCTGAACCAGTTCAGGATAATGACCATGTAACTCCTTGTATGATTCAACCTGGTTAATCAAATCACCTCCTTCATGGTATGCATTCCAGCTAAATGTATTAATTCTTGCAAAACCGTTATCAAGACTTACTCCCAACTTAGAGCCAAACTCTATCTGAGCTTTGGTTTTGCCTCTCGGGATTGGCCTTACATGGGGCTGGAATATGCTTACAATTCTATCAGGGCAACTATGTGTCTTTGTATCGTACATAAATTTCTGCTGGCCATACGCCGTGTTGATTACCCAAAACATTCTTTGTTCCGGGTGCTTTAGAGGAAATAGAGATCCTTTCGATTCAAAAACATCCAACATGCTGTTAATATGCTTGATATCACGTTTCACACATTCAAGTAATTTTCTTGTCATCTTCCGATGTGTAGCCTCTCTTTTCTTTTTTTGCTTTGAGTAATCCAGGTATGCCTTATCTATTTCTCGCCGGTAAGTTCTGGGTTTTACACCTTCTTTACCACTCTTAGTATAAAGCTTGTCGATAAATTTCTCACACTGTTTGCGGCTTTGATTTAAAATTCCATTATCGGTTGGGTAGGTAATATACTGGTCAGCAACGGTTGCGTCTGCCTGCATTTTCCCCTTGTTCTTCGCGTTAGTGTTGTCTGTATCTTTCTTTTTCAGGTTTTTCTTTTTCTCGTCTTTCTCGATGACCGATTTTATTAATTCAACATTGAGAGAATCGAATACCTTGTGTCCGGCTCGCTTTCTGATATCTACAAATAATGATGGATCAAACACCGGTTGTGCTGTAAATTCCTTCAGCCCTATAAAATATTGCATATAAATATTCTCCTGTATGGCAGCGATCACTCCTCTGTCGTCGAGCTTTTCAATGTGTTTTATGATTAAGGCTCCAAGAACAATCCGCGGAGAAATTCCGGGACGTCCAAAATCAACATTCATCATGGCCATATAGGCTGAAGCAAATCTATCCCATGGAACTACTTTACTAAGCTTAACCCACCTATTATCAGATAGTAATGATGTCTGGAATGGAGTTTTGAACTCTTCAATTGTCAACTGGCGATCAGAATTATATTTTACCATAAATGCAAATATTACTATGATAATTTATGTTTTAATTTGCATTTTTACTATTAATTAGAGCCTAAGATATTAACATACATGGCTGATTATTAACAATATGTGAGCATTATTTTAGTTTTTCAGCAAACCCTAATTACTATTTTTATTTGAAAAATTATTATAAGCTAATTCTCGAAGAGAGTTATTTAACAGTGCAAAACGCTATTTACCTGGCCCTTACTTAGAGGCGGTGACGTGGAATCATAATTATATTTTCTGTGGAATAGAAACTTGTTTTTTTTGAAGTTTTATTACAATTGTCTCGCCAATTACATCATGAAGCGCCATTCTGTTGGGATTCCAATAAGCTTGTATAAATCCAATTCCACCCTCAAGTGTAGATGCATAATAGCCCAGACTTCTTTCGATACAATGCCAGAATCCGAGATTTTTATGGTATAAAGATATTACCCTTAGCCTGAGTATTCTTTTACCAATGGTTTGTCCCTTCCAGAAATAAAATGAGATTGTGTAATAAATTACTGGTAAAAGTCCGAATAGAATCTTTAAAAAGAGAACTACGATTGGTTGAGCGTTGTGCATTTCTAATTCAACATTGAAAAGACCATGGACATTTAACTTCGAAACATTCATATTCTGTAATCCAAGAAAGAAATTTATGCCAGCAAATAATATTGATAGAATAAAGCAATCAATGAGATAAGCAAGGAATCTACTCTTGATGGTTGCCAGAAGAAATTCATCATCATGGTGTATTTCGGGTCTTGTCTTATAGTTCATAATTACTAATTATTAAGCTAAGAAAATTACCACTAACTTGGTTTAGAGTCAACCAAAAGTAGCCATTTCTAAAATAAAATCGAAGTTATCGCCAGCTATAAATATTGTATAAAAAACTGAACCAGTGGACATTTTCAATATAAAGTAATTCACCACATTATAAAATTCAATAGCACCAGACTAACTCTGGTGAGGTGGCAAAGCCAATAACTTTTGTATTCTAGACGTTTACATCAAACATAAATAAAATGCACGTAACTAATCAGTGTCTAGAGTTTTGAGTGCCTAGAATGCCTAAAGTTAATAGAAATAGAGTAAATCAGTCTCTTTTATAACCAGCAATGACACTTAAAGCACCTACCACATTTTGATTATTTTTTATGGCAGTATCTAT
>CAIPJU010000346.1 GCA_903865465.1 uncultured Bacteroidota bacterium | reverse complement strand
CCTCCGCTATTTCACCACTTCGGTGTTTTTGCATTGGGACGACAAAGATAGTGCTTCGAATTCTTCTTCCAAATAATTTGACAACTATTTTCATTAAAAATAAGAAATAAATTTCACCTCTTTTGTAACTGTCAGATTAAAAGTACTATTTTCGTATTTATTTATTCATTATGTCCAACCTAGTTATCATACCAACCTATAAAGAGAAGGAGAATATTGAATCTATTATAAGAACTATAGCCTTGCTAAACACCAAATTTGATGTTCTTATCATCGACGACAATTCACCCGACGGTACATCTGATATCGTAAAAAACCTTCAGACTTCCTTCCCAAACCTCCACCTGATGGAGCGTCCAGGAAAAATGGGACTTGGAACAGCCTATATCGCCGGCTTTAAATATGCCCTCGAAAATGGTTACAGCTTCATTTTTGAGATGGATGCTGATTTCTCACACGACCCCCGCGATCTGGAAAGGCTCTTTAAAGCCTGTAATGAGGACGGTGCCGATGTCGCTATCGGATCCAGATATATAAGCGGGGTAAATGTTGTTAACTGGCCGCTTTCCAGGGTTCTCATGTCGTACTTCGCATCCATATATGTAAGAATCATTACCGGCATGAGGATTAAGGATACAACCGCCGGCTTCAAATGTTATAAACGTGAAGTGCTCGAAAGTATTCATCCCGACCATATTAAATCGGTAGGCTATGGCTTCCAGATCGAAATGAAATTTACTGCCTGGAAACTCGGATATAACATAGTGGAAATCCCTATCATCTTTACTGACAGGCGATTGGGGGCCTCAAAAATGACTGGCGGGATTTTTAATGAAGCCTTATGGGGTGTTCTGGGAATGAAGTTAAGAAGTATCTTCCGGAAATACCCAAAAAAGTAACCCTCCCTTTCCGCTATGAGTAATACCCTTATTAAATCAGCTACCATCATAAATGAAGGACGACGATTTGTTTCTGACCTTCTGATAAAAGATGAGGATATATTTGCTATCGGGAATTCAGATGAGATGGAAATTCCTGCCGGTACAAAAATAATAGATGCTTCAGGTATGCTCCTGCTCCCCGGAATAATCGACGACCAGGTTCATTTCAGACAGCCCGGGCTTACTCATAAAGGCGATATATATTCAGAATCGCGGGCTGCAGCTGCCGGTGGCATTACCACCTTTATGGATATGCCGAACACAAACCCCCAGACCGTTTCTGTTAATATTCTGAATGAGAAATACCTGATCGGGGCTGATAACTCTGTGGTGAATTACTCGTTTTATATTGGAGCAACAAACACAAATCTGAACGAGGTAATGAATACAGATCCTGAGAAGGTCTGTGGTATTAAATTATTCATGGGCTCCTCCACCGGCAACATGCTGGTGGACAATGAGACAGCCCTCAGGGAATTATTCTCCAAAGCTGTTCTACCTATAACAGCCCATTGTGAGGATGAGTCAACCATCCGGAAGAATAGTGAAATATACAGGACAAAGTTCGGCGAGGATATTCCGGTCAGCATGCATCCACTGATACGAAGCCGTGAAGCCTGCCTTATCTCTTCGTCACATGCAATAGCACTAGCCAGGGAGTATAATACACGTCTCCATATTCTCCATCTCTCTACCGCCGATGAGATGAAACTCTTCAGTAATGAACTTCCTCTTAGGGAGAAAAGAATTACCGGGGAAGTGTGTGTTCACCACCTTTGGTTCGATGACTCATCATATGAAGAATTGGGATCAAAAATCAAATGGAACCCTGCAATAAAAACAAGTTTCGACAGAAAAGAACTGATCCACGCCGTAAATAATAACATTGTTGACATTGTGGCAACCGATCATGCACCCCATACCATTGAGGAGAAGAGCAACAGTTATTTTAAGGCTCCCTCGGGAGGACCGCTTGTACAGCATTCTTTGCCTGTTATGCTCGAATTATGCCATAAGAAGATATTCAGCATCGAAAAGGTTGTTGAGATGATGTGCCATAATCCAGCAATATTATTCAATATAAGGAAGAGAGGATACATCAGGGAAGGGTATAAAGCCGATCTCTGTCTTGTTGATCCCGGCAATCCATGGAGAGTTTCAAAAGAGAATATCCTTTATAAATGTGGATGGTCTCCCTTCGAGGGAATGACTTTCACCTCAAAAGTAATCATTACAATTGTCAATGGCACAATTGTTTATGAAAACGGAGTAGTAAACGATAATTTCAGAGGTCAAAGGCTGCTATTCGACAGATAACGATCCTGTTACTGTTGTCGTACCACGAATCTCACAGTGCTTCTGCTCCTCTGCTCGAGAAGTATCTCGCGCCTGGCAGTAATCCTTTCAATTGCCTCAAGGGTATAATGTCTTACCGATAACATCTCTGTTTTCTCATTGTATACTGCTGAGAATTCAGCCTTCAGATCATTAATCAGAGCATCGACTTTTGGCCTTTCATCATCGACACAGACATTTATTTTTACTGCACTGGCATCCACAAGATTAACTCTTATTCCGTGGATCTTAAAAAAATAGAATACACGGCTGAGGTTATCACCCATCGCAAAGGAAAAATCCTTGGGAGATATTGAGATGAGCATCTGTTCCTCTTTCTTTATATATACCGGCATTCCCGTTTTGAGTTCCGCATCGGCCTTTATTATTGTCCCGGGGTCTGATGGAACGAGGAACGACCTGACATGAAGAGGGATGTTCCTGTTATGAAGCGGCTTGATGGTCTTTGGGTGAATAATCTTGGCCCCCGAAAAGGTCATCTCAACAGCTTCGGTATATGAGATCTCATCAAGCTTGACAGCATCGGGTAACCATTTTGGATCTGCATTAAGAATACCGGGAACATCCTTCCAAACGACAACCTTTTCTGCGCCCAGAATATTTGCCATGATTGCTGCCGTATAATCCGAACCCTCCCTTCCGAGGGTGGTTGTATACCCGGCAACATTACCACCGATAAATCCTTGGGTAACATAGATCCTGTTTTTCCCGAAATCGATTATATTGTTGATTCTCAGAGAGCTTTCATACCATAATATATTGGCATCCCTGTACCTGTCATCGGTAAGCAGGTTTCCCCGTATATCAATCCACCCGACAGAGCCAAATTCTCTTTTAAGATATTCAGCTACAATGGAGGTAGACCACAACTCCCCGAAAGAGACCACCTGGTCGTATTCAAAATCATAGCCCCCTTTTTTACCTGAAATAAGATACTCCCTGAGCCTGGAAAACAACACTTCCGTCCTCTCGATGACACCGCCGCTGTTTTCAAAAAGCTCATTAATCACCTCCCGATGATACAAATAAACATCTTCGAGAAGAGTATTACAGGCAGCATCCCCGGCCATCCAGGCCCTGAGTACCTTTTCAAGGGCATTGGTTGTCTTGCCGAAGGCAGAAACAACAACTACCAGGTTTTCTTTCTCTTCCGATACAATAGAGGCAAGATTTCTTATCCCATCCGCATCTTTTACCGATGCCCCTCCAAACTTATAAACCTTCATCGTGGAAATTTTCGATAAAAGTAAAATTTACATCCAACAGTACAATTTGTAGCAGGTACAATTTTTGTAAGCTGTCAGTCTCCATAGATGATAGCACTGAGTTTATGTCAAAATTCTTCCAATTACCGCTTTATGCTCACTCATATCTTATTGAATCGACAGGGTTCTTAGCAGCTGTCCTCCAACTCTGCATACTTACTGTGAATAAGGTAACTGCAAGAACAGCTATGCCGGAGACAATAAAAACCCACCATTTCATTTCAGTCCGGTAGACGAAATTCTGCAGCCATTTTTGCATTGCGTAATATGCAAGCGGCGAGGCGACTAAAAATGCTATTGCAAACCAGACAATAAAACCCGAGTTTAGCATAAACAGGATGTCGCTGATCCTTCCTCCGGTTACCTTCCGTATTCCAATCTCCTTGGTACGCTGTGCCACAATAACCGAAGTAACGGAAAAGAGTCCAAAACAGATTATCAGAATTGCCAGCAGTGAAAACAGAGCAGTGAGCCTTGCCTGGGCAAATTCTTTCTGATATGATGTGTTATATAAGTCATCGAGAAATTCATATTGAAAAGGGTAATCGGGCAACTCAGCCTGCCATATTTTCTTCAACTCCTGAATTGCTTCCTGTTTGCGCAGAGTATCAATACGTACAATATAGCAGAGATAAAAGATCGGCTTCTGGAAAAGGACGTAAGGTTTAATAGTCTGTTTCAGACTGGTAAAATTGAAATCACGCACTACACCTACAACTGTTCCACCGTAGAAAATATCCGGAGTATCAAATTTAACTTTAAGCGGACGTCCGATTGCCTCTTCAGGTTTCCAGTTCAACTCCCTGACGGCTGCTTCATTTAAGATATAATCTTCACCCTTTCTGTTTGGATTAAAGGGAGAAAAGTCCCGTCCT
>CAIPJU010000345.1 GCA_903865465.1 uncultured Bacteroidota bacterium | reverse complement strand
GCTGCTTTTTCGGCAAGCTGATCCGTTGTTAGCCTCCTTTTCTTATCAACAACATATGGAATCCTGATAAAGGAAGAATCAACAGATATACGCTTAAAAGCGGTATCGCTCTGTAGAAGAAAATATTCATCTGATCCAAGGTCGGTGAATTCGGGTCTGCCAGCCTTTTTAATAGCCTCCCCATGCAAACCGCTTCCCTGATTTGAATCAGAATGACCGGGATCGAGGATTAAACCCTCCTTTTTCAGGGCAAGGGCATTACCCGCTAAAAGGGATGAGCCTTCAATTACGTATAATTCAGAGGGATCCATCTCGCTCGAGGCTTTCACCTTAATGCTTTCAATAGTCCACGATTCGGATTCCTTCTTTATAACGTTGGTCAAACCCAAAAGGTCAGCGGCATTCTGGGCATAAGGCCCGGGAATTTCGATTGTCCTGTTCATTTCGACAAAAACGGTAATTGCTGTTCTGGGCAGACTATAAACAAGGTTTCCGTCAGTAATTGTCTCTCGGCCGGCAAGAGAGCGGATGCTGCCCGTTCCCTCAGTTTTTTTAAGGGAGCTGCATGAGAGGCTCACAAAAACAACTATCGGAAGAACTAGAAAAGTCGAAGATTTTTTCATTATTACAAAATTAAAAGTTCAAACACTAACAGTGACAGTTTAAAATATTTAATCTTTCAGCTCTCCCTGTCAACGGTTCTCATTAACTATTTCTTATCATATTGAACGCCTTACCAAGGGATAAAATTATATCCGAGGCAGTAATTGATTCCTGACATGATTCTCCTGCGGCTATATCTCCTGCCAGCCCGTGCAAATAAACACCTGTTAATGCGGCATCTTCAGAAGAATAGCCCTGAGCAAGTAAAGATAGAATTATTCCGGTAAGTACATCTCCGCTACCTGCCGTTGCCATTCCAGGATTTCCGGTACTGTTGAACCAAAGGGTTCCGTCAGGTAGTGCTACTGACGAATTAGCGCCTTTAACGATCACAATACAATTATGATCGGTGGCAAACTTCCTTTGAAGCATCAAGCGTTCGTAACTGTTAGCTGTTTTAGCTGTAAGCCTCTCAAATTCCTTAGGGTGAGGCGTCAGTATTGTGCCTTGCGGAATAATAGAAAGCCATTCCTTGTTTAATGATATGATATTCAATGCATCTGCATCAAGAACCAGAGGTTTTCTACATTCAGAAAGAAGCCTTCGGATTGCTTCCTGCGATTCAGTACCGGTACCCATTCCCGGACCTGCTCCAACAGCTGAATACGAACTTGTTTCCCCTATTTCCGAAATACGGTTTTCATTCCTATCTGATATCACCATAGCTTCAGGCAAAGAACCCTGCATTACCACATAACCGCATGAAGGTATATGGCATGTCAGCAGCCCCGTTCCTGTCCGAAGTGCTGCACTCGCGGCAAGAAGCGATGCACCCATCTTTCCATATGAACCTGAAATGAGAAATGAATGACCAAAACTACCCTTATGATCAAACTTCGATCTTTTCTTAAGCAACTTAAAAACATCTCCATTTTCAATATATCGGAATGGAGTTACGGTTTTATTTATAATCTCAGGACTCAAACCTATGGGAAGCACTGTCCATTCCCCAACGCAGCGATAGTTTTCAGAAAACATAAAAGCAAGTTTCGGAAAGTGAAAGCTGAGAGTATAATCAGCATTTACAATATTTGAGCAGTTATTGCTGCCATTGTCCTCACAAAACAGTCCCGAAGGAATATCGATTGATATTACCCTGGCTTCCGAATTGTTAATAAGAGATATTATCTCTGCAGGTAAGCCACAG
>CAIPJU010000344.1 GCA_903865465.1 uncultured Bacteroidota bacterium | reverse complement strand
CGACAAGGATAAGCCCTGCATCTGTTACATTTCCATATACGATAAAGAGGATGAAAAAAATCATTATCAGACTAATTGGAACAACCAGGCTAAGTTGTTTTGATGCCCTCTGCTGGTTTTCAAAATCACCTTCCCAAGATATTGAATAGCCTTTCGGGAGTCTGACAGCCTTGCTAACTTTTGTCCTTGCTTCAGCAACCGTTGATCCCATATCCCTACCACGGGCAGAGAACTTCAGCGCAATAAATCTCATGTTCATATCTCGGAAAATAAGTATCGGCCCTATTATTTTTCTGATCTTTGCAATCTCCTTAATTGGTATCTGTCCGCCAGATAAAGTCGGCACCATGAGATTGCCGATCTCCTTTTCACTCGACCTGAACTCGGGAAGATATCTTATTCTTATATCAAACTTCTTGTACCCTTCATAGAATGTCGAAGCAGCTTTACCTCCGATAGCCATTTCAATTACAGCCTGACAATCAGCTGTAGCAACGTTGTATAAGGCCATCTTGTCTTCATCGAGTTCGATCCGGAATTCAGGCTGTCCAAGGTTTTTGATAATGCCCAGATCAGTTACTCCGCGAACGTTTTTCATAATATTAAAGACACTGTCGGCTTTTTGTTCCAGAGTCTCAAGGTTTTCTCCATATATCTTTACCGCCAGGGAACCTTTAACACCAGAAACAGCTTCCTCAACATTATCCTGGATAGGCTGTGAAAAGTTGAAAACAATTCCCGGATATCTTGAAAGCTTATCTGTCATACGATTAATAAGCTCATCACGATTTTTTCTGAGCTCCATTTTTTTGGTATGATAGATATCGACATGAAATTCAATATTATAAAAACCTGTCGCATCTGTGCCGTCATTTGGACGGCCAGTCTGCGACAAAACCTGCTTTACTTCGTGAAAAGACATCAGAATATGCCTCATCTCTTCCGATATCTTAACGGATTCATCAAGCGAAACACTCATTGGCAACGAAGCCCTGACATAAATTGCACCTTCATTCAGTTCCGGTAGAAATTCGTTACCGAGAAAACGAAAGGAAAAAAGAGCAAGCGCGAGAATTACCCCTGCAATAATCAGGCTGGTCCTCTTATTTCTGTAAATCACATCGAAAACTTTTGTGGTACCCTTTATTAAAAAGGTGAGGAAGGCATTGTGCTTCTCTTTCACATTTTTTGAAAAGAGATAACTTGACATCACAGGGGCGAAGGTAAGAGCGAAAATCAGGGCACCTATCAAGGCAAATCCAAGGGTGTATGCCAGAGGAGAGAACATTTTCCCTTCAACTTTCTGGAAAGAGAAAATGGGTAAAAGTGCGGTAATTATAATGAGCTTTGATATGAAGATTGATTTGCCCATCTCGGCTCCGGTTTCCTTTATCAATCCAAGCTTTGAAATGCGGTTAAATCTTTCCATCCCTATCTCGGAGGCTTTTTTGTCGAGAGCCACAAAGACCCCTTCGACCATTACCACTGCACCATCGATTATAATTCCAAAGTCGATTGCTCCAAGAGAAATCAGATTTGCTGACATCCCCTTCAATCTTAAACAGATAAAGGCAAAGAGAAGAGCCAGGGGAATTATCAGTGAAACTATCAGCGTCGTTCGCCAGTCAGCCATAAACAGGAGGACGATTACCGTTACAAAAATGATTCCCTCAAGAAGGTTATGCATTACAGTATGAGTGGCGTAGTGTATAAGATCTTCCCTGTTGTAAAAAGTTTCAATCTTTACATCCGATGGCAGAATTCTGTTATTCAGTTCTTCAATCCTCGTTTTAAGTTTCTCTATCACCTCTCCCGGATTCTCTCCCTTCCTCATAACAATAATCCCTTCAACCACATCTGGTCTGTCGCCTACTCCGACCTGTCCCAGACGTGGAAGTGAGGATTCTCTTACCGTGGCCACATTTTTGACAAGAATCGGGCTTCCGTTAATGTTCTTGATGATTATCTCACCTATCTCAAAAAACCTGTCGAGGACACCTATTCCCCTTACCACGTAGGCCTGAGTGTTGTGCTCAATTACATCTCCCCCAACGTTGATGTTGCTTCGGTTCACTGCCTGGTATACCTCCAGGGGTGCAATATCATATTTTGCCAGAAGATTGGGATCAACCTGTATCTCATATGTTTTTACTTCTCCTCCGAAACTGACAACATCAGCAATTCCGGGAACAGACCTTATCTGCCGTTCAATAACCCAGTCCTGAATTGTCTTAAGCTCTCTTACACTTCGCGAATTGCTCTTAAGAGTATACCGGTATATTTCTCCGGTCGGGCCATAGGGAGGTTCAACGTCAGCCTTCACACCTTCAGGCAAATCGGCATACATCAGGAGATTATTGACCTGTTGACGTGCAAAGGCATCATCCACATTATCGTCAAAAATAATCTTTACTACCGATAATCCGAACAGAGTTGTTGATCTTACATCGATCCTCTTCTGGGCAGAATTCATCTCTATCTCAATCGGAATAGTTACATACCTTTCAATTTCCTCAGCACTCCTGCCAGGCCATTGTGTAATAATTGTAATTTCAGTGTTAGTGACATCAGGGAAGGCTTCGACAGGAATTTTAATGTAACTGACCACACCCCAGATGATAATAATTCCAATGCTGAAAAAGATAATAAATCTGTTTTTCAGTGAGAATGCTATTATGCCTTTAATAAACGTGTTCATAATAAGTAAGTGCTTTTTTACTGGGTGAGTGCATCATAAAGCAACAGCTGCCTGTTTACAATAACTACATCTCCATCTCTCACACCCGACCTTACATATGAATCTGTTGAGTTAGAAGATATTATGTCGAGACCGCGACTCTCGATATTGCACTTGTCGTGATAAATGAGTACCCAATACTGATTCCTGTCAAATATCACGGCCTTAGCCGGCACCGCCAGAGTCTTATCGGTGGTATACTGAGATACCATTGCAACTGCGAACATATCAGGTTTAAGAAGATAATCGCTGTTGTCGAGCTGTATCTGAACTTTCATGGTTTTGGTATCGGGGTCGAGCACGTTGTAGATCTTATCGATTTTCCCAAAAAACTTTTTACCCGGATAGGAAATTGTTGAGACCTCGACTTTTTCGTTTACTGTGATGCTGTTTATATCTGATTCATAAACGTTTGCCAGTACCCACACCTTTTTAAGGTCCGAAATAGTAAAAAGGTTTGAGCTGTTGTCGGAGCGGATCTGCATATTTGAATTAACATTCTTCTCAACAACATAACCTGAGATAGGGGCTTTAATAGTATACTCCGACTGGGAGCCGGAGCCATAAATGGCAAGAACAGTATTGGCCCGGTTGAGTTCCGATTTTGCTTTTTCCAGCTCTGTAGAAGAAGCTGCAAACTCTTTTTCAGAGAGAATCCCACTCTTATACATTTCCGATGCAGCATCATAGTTTTTCTGAACTACCAGGAGGTTCGAACGGGCAGAAACCAGATCATTATCAGCAGCAGCCATTTCCGAGCTTCTCATTACAGCCAGCACTTCGCCTCTCGTGACATATGCTCCCAGTGAAACCCTGACCTCCGTAACCAGTCCGCTCACAAGCGGGTAGATTCTTACTACCTTGTCCTGATCGAACGTTACAGCCCCAAGCAATTTCAGCTCGTTGTATACTGGCTTAAGCCTGACAGTATCAAATTTCACCTGCGACTCTAAACTGTCCGGAATGCAGAAATGTGTATCACTTAGCCCCTGAACCCCTCCTTTATTGGACGAGCAGCCCGCAATTGAAAGAATTAAAAAATAAATCAGAATTATTCTCTTCATGACTCTTAATTGTGTTTTATTTCGACATTATATCTTTTCCAACAGAATAATTAATTGCTTCAATCGCACTTATACGACTGTTCATCAAACTGTTAATCTGAATAAAATTAGTTTTAAATGCATCATAATAATCAAGGAATTCCACAAGACTGATATTCCTTTTTTCATAATTGCTGATCATCTCCCTGTTCATATTTTCAACATCCTTCATGAAACTAGTGTCAAAACCCGAATATAGCTTTTCGGTTTCCATAGCAGTGTTGAAAGCGTTAATCACATCGGCCTTCACCTGGGCCTCCGCGCCTTGAAGCTTGTATTTAAACCCTTCTGCGCTGAATTTTGCGGCTTTAATATTTCCCTGGTTCCTGTCAAAGAAAGGAAGATCAACCTGAAGTCCGACATAATTGTAATTATGTATAAAGCTCCCGTTCCTGTCCCATCCTCCTGAAAGTGTGACATCGGGAACTGCCTGTGCCTTCTGATAGGATAAGTTATAATCACTGATTGCCAGATCGGTGCGTGCCATTTTCAGATCGTAGCGATACAAAAGAGCTGTATCGGTAAGAGCAGCAAGATTCAAATCTTTGGGAATTCTAAGCTCAAGGGCCTTTTTATCCGGAAGAGGATAATAAAATAAATTCACCGAATGCATCAGTGTATTGAATTCAGTCTGGGCGCTTATCATCTGTGTGTAATAACCAAGCTTTTCATTTTCAAGCGAAAAGAGCATAGACCTGATCCTGAGCAGCTCTTTCTTCGATATGAATCCCTTTTCT
>CAIPJU010000343.1 GCA_903865465.1 uncultured Bacteroidota bacterium | reverse complement strand
GGGCAAGGGTTTTGCTTGATAAGGGGCGCGCTGTTGAAGCTCTCAGGATACTCAAGAACCTTGAGAGTATTGAACCGGGCAATCATGAGGTCTATATTGCCAAGGGAACTGCATTTGGAATATTGGGCGATATTCAGGGAGCAAAGAAGATGTTCGACTTTTCCCTTACACTCGATTCCGATGATATCGAAAACATACTCTTTTCAATAACCTCTGTCCTTCAGAACCTTAATTACTACGAATACCTGATTCCTTATCTGCTAAGGCTGGCGGATCTTGAACCTGAATTCAATGCCCATCTTTATGACTTAGGCTATGCTTATGAGAAAATGGAAGATTTTGAGAACAGTGTTAAATACTATCTCAAATATATCGAAGAAGAGCCATTTTCCGATAGTGCCTGGTATAACCTTGGTATAATCTACAATAAGACCGATCAGTTCGATAAGGCTCTGGAAGCCTATGACTTTGCCCTGGCTATCAATCCACAGAACAGCTTCGCACTATTCAATAAAGGCAATATTCTAAGTAATCTTGAGAAATATGATGAGGCAATTCCTGTTTATCTTGAATATCTCGAGATAGAACCAGAAAGCTTCGAGGCTATAACTTACCTTGCCGAGTGTTACGAAAAAACCAACGACCTCGCATTTTCCAGGAAATATTATCAGGAAGCAATCGAAATTGCTCCCGATTATGCTGATCCCTGGTTTGGTCTTGGAATTATCGCACTTAATACCGGAAACATACCCGATAGCCTTATTTACTTCAGAAAGGCTGTAAGGCTTGATGATAATAATCCGGAATTCTGGTACCTGCTCGGGAAGGCTCATTATGCAAACGATGAAAAGAAGGCTGCCATGAGGTGCTTCCGCGAAGCTCTTAAACTTGATGCATATTATGATGAAGTGTGGGTTGACCTTGGTAAACTTATTTTAAAGGATAATCTGGTTGAAAAAGCTTTGCCTTATCTCGAGCACGCATATAAGGTTACAGGCGACGTACCGGGGATAAACCTTTTACTCTCCTCTTTCTATCTTCATACGGGTAATACTGAAAAGTCCTTTCGTCATTTGCAGCTCGCCATTGAACTGGATACTGAAATTATAAAAGATTTCGAGGAGATCTTTCCGCAAAAGCTCCTCACCCGGAAAATCAAAAACCTCCTCAGGGAGTGCGATACTAAACATTGAATATTTACTAAGCCGCTAAATATGAAACAAATTCTTCCTTTCATTCCCGAGAGGCCGGCTAAGCCTCGGCACTCAGGATTAACAATGGTTATGGACAAAGGACTTAGTATAAGAGAGGCTGAGGATTTTATGTCGGTTGGAAGTGAATATACTGATTATGTGAAGCTTGGATTCGGAACCTCCCTCATAACTCCAGGATTTGAAAGGAAAATTGAAATTTATAAAGAAGCCGGTGTAATTCCTTATTTCGGCGGGACTCTCTTTGAAGCCTTTATTATCCGCGATATGTTTAAAGAGTATATCGGATTCCTCGATAAATACAAGGTCGACATGGTTGAAGTATCCGATGGATCCTACGACATCGATCATGATATGAAGCTTGAGTATATCAGAATACTGGCACTAAGAGGCACTGTTATTTCTGAAGTCGGATCAAAGAAAAAAGAGGTTGTATACTCACCCCTGGAGTGGGTAAAAATGATGAGATCGGAACTCGATGCCGGGTCTGTCAAAGTGATTGCGGAAGCACGAGAATCAGGTACCACCGGTATCTATAATGAAGATGGTTCAATAAACAACGAAATAATATCGGCAATATCCGAAAATGTAAAACTTGAGAATGTCCTTTGGGAAGCTCCTTTGAAATCGCAGCAGGCATGGTTTATCAAACACTTTGGTGAAAATGTAAACCTGGGTAATATCCCTCCAAATGAGATTATTCCTCTCGAGTCCCTGCGTCTGGGGCTACGTGGCGACACTTTCTTCCAGTTCCTTCCGGATAATCTTAAACCCTGATATTGAAGCCTTCATATTTCGTTTCAAGAATAATCAGCTGTAAATGAGAAAATTCGGACTCATTGGATATCCTCTTGGCCACTCATTCTCGAAAAAGTATTTTACTGAAAAATTCTCAAGAGAAAATCTTTCGGATTGTTCTTATGAGAATTTCCCTTTGACTGATATCGCTCTTTTTACAGCTCTTCTTAAAGATGAACCTGATCTGTGCGGACTGAATGTCACAATTCCTTATAAATCAGAAATCATTCCTTATCTCGATAGTATAAGCACTGAAGCACTTGAAATTGGTGCTGTCAATGTTATAAAGTTCAGGAGAATTAATGAACATCTGACTCTGCAAGGTTTTAACAGTGACGTGACGGGAATTTTTGATTCTCTTTCACCATATATCTCACCTTCATTAAAAAATGCTCTTGTGCTTGGAACCGGCGGCAGTTCGAAGGCAGTTTGCTATGTATTGAAAAAGCTGAATATAAATATCATACAGGTTTCAAGGAAACGTAAGGAAGGTATCATTTCCTATTGTGATATTACTTCTTCGGTAATTGAAGAGGCTGGCCTGATTGTAAATACAACACCTCTTGGAATGTTTCCTTCAACTGAAGCCTTTCCCGATATAGATTATAATTGTCTTTCAGATAAGCATATACTATTCGACCTGGTTTATAACCCCGAGGTCACCTCATTTCTAAGAAAAGGTTCTGAAAGGGGATCTATTGTGCTTACCGGATTGAAAATGCTGCATTCCCAGGCAGAGAAAGCATGGGATATATGGAACAGTGAGACCTTATGAACGTTCCTGGATAATTCTTAAGCTTCCTGATCCTGGAATTCTGACAAATATCAGACTGCTTTTCGCTGTTTTCTTCTTATCCAGTATCTCGGGTCGCATTTGGTGCATTCCTGTTTCCAGTAGCCCG
>CAIPJU010000342.1 GCA_903865465.1 uncultured Bacteroidota bacterium | reverse complement strand
GTAAGCTCTTTCCCGAATACAGAAACATCTCCCGAGAAGGGAGATTTGGGTTGTGCTTTCGATAAAAAAGGAAAGATTAATAATAAAGCGATTATCAAAACAGCCGGCTTACCTGACATAAGTATAAATTATTACAAAGTTTCAACTATAGCCGTGAAATCTTCTTTCTTCAGAGCAGCTCCTCCGATAAGACCTCCGTCAACATCAGGCTGTGAGAATATCTCTGCAGCGTTTGATGGCTTGCAGCTTCCGCCATAGAGTATCGGCATCTTCTTCGCACATTCATTTCCGTATTTACCCTTGAGGAGTTCGCGTATATATTTGTGCATCTCCTGAGCCTGTTCCGGACTGGCTGTCAGACCTGTCCCTATGGCCCATACTGGTTCGTAGGCGATTACAATCGAATCCATCTGCTCCTCTGTAAGCGGGAACAAGCCCTCTTCAAGCTGTCTTCTGACCACAATAAAATGGTTGCCTGATTCTCTTTCATTAAGGACTTCACCAATGCAAAAAATCACTTTAAGACCAGTGTTTATTGCAAGTAATGTTTTCTTATTAAGAATTTTATCGTCCTCGTTATAATATGATCTTCTTTCAGAATGGCCAATTATCACATACTGTGCCCCGGTACTTTTTATCATCCATGGTGATATTTCACCAGTGTAAGCACCGGAAGCTTCAGAAGCGCAGTTCTGTGCACCGAGAGCTATCTTACCATGTTTCAGGATTCCGGCAGCGCCGGCAAGATGAATAAACGGAGTGCAGATAATAACCTGCCCTTTTTCAGCCGGCTTCTCAGCAAAGTATTTATCTATTGCTCCCGCTAATTTCAGCCCTTCATCAAGGTCCAGATTCATTTTCCAGTTGCCTGCAACAATTTTCTTTCTCATTTTTACTCTTTTTTTGTTAGTGAATTTTATAAACGCAAATATTAGTTAATCAATTATGTGCTGACCAGTTAATTTCTTTTAGAGACAATTTCTAAAAACCAGTTTTTCTTTGGAACATTAGCCCATGACCATTTTCCCACGATAGTACCGTTTCTTAATAATATAAAACCTGGATTGGCCCGCATCATGGTTTTAAGAGTCGTCTCATCGGCTGAACAGAATTTCAGTCCGTTTTCGTATTTCTTAAGTTCATCGCTGCCTGATGATGTAATTATATAAAAATCAATTCCTCCGGAAACACAAGCTCTCCCCAGTTCAAATCCATCCATAAGCTTCCGGCCTGATGTCTCTGCGAGTTTTTTTGAAATCATAAGCAAAGTATACCCGCTGTCGGATAAAATATTCCGGGTAATATCCTCTCCGTCATTCGACGAAATTCTGAAATCATGAATGGGTGGCTGATATCCTTTCTTTACAATAGTCGAATTCTGCTGAACGAATTTCCAGGAAGTATCATTTGCAGGATAATCGGAAAGTGAAAATTCCTTTTTCATTCCGTTTTTTTCGTATATAAAAGTTGTCTTGTATACATCAGGCGCAGCTCCTTCGGGAATAGTCATTTTGTCGGCGATCTTCACACCTGTCTTATAAGGCAGAAAATCTATTGCGGGAAGAAATATAAGGTTGCTTATGGAAAAAAGCACGAAAACTATGGCCATACCTGATATTATTGCCCACTCGATTGCCGGTTTGTACATTGTCTTAACATCTTTACGACCTGCAAATAATGTCAATACTGCCGGCAGAAGGATGATATTCTTTATGAAAGTCTGCCAGTTGGTAAGCTTTATTGCATCACCAAAACAACCACAATCAGATACAGGATTCGTTAGAGCCAGTATGAAGGTAAGGGGAGTGAAAAACAACATCAATAGAAAAACCAGCCAGATTCCTGTTCTTTGTTTGATTCCGGTGAGAACTGACAGGCCTCCTGTAAATTCGGCAGTGCAAAGGAGAATTGCAAGCGGGAGACTTAACTTATCAAGAAAACCGAGGCTAAAAGCATGAAAATAGTCATGAAACTTGTAGGCTGAGCCCAGAGGGTCAATAGCCTTGACGATTCCAGAGAAGATAAAAAGAGTTCCAATCAATATCCGGCTTATTCCTTTAGCTATTTTCATTTCAGATCAGATTTCTGTTAGTCAGGAGTTTAATAATCTGCCCGAATATTTCATCGGGAGTCTGAATCTCATCAACATTGCTGCTGCAGTCAATTATAGCAAGACGCTGATCATACTTTGACACATCTGCATAAATATCCCTGACT
>CAIPJU010000341.1 GCA_903865465.1 uncultured Bacteroidota bacterium | reverse complement strand
TGGCTCAATCTCGAGTCGGGTATTGAGGAAGCATCAGAACAGTACCAACGACCCGCCTCTGATGAATCGACCAGTTCTGGTGATAAAATGCTTCTTTATTTCACTTCAGGTACTACCGGGATGCCTAAAATGGTAATTCATGACTTCAATTATCCTCTCGGACATATCTTAACTGCAAAGTATTGGCAGAATGTACAGGACAATGGACTTCATTTTACAGTTGCTGACACAGGATGGGCAAAATCAGCCTGGGGAAAAATTTACGGGCAATGGCTGTCGGGTAGCGCAGTTATGACTTACGATTATGATAAGTTTGTTCCCAGGAGCCTCATGGAGGTCATTGAAAAATACAAAGTTACTACCTTTTGTGCCCCACCCACTATTTACCGGTTCCTCATAAAAGAAGACCTTACTAAGTTCGACCTTAGCCATCTTAAGTATTGCGTTGTTGCCGGAGAACCGCTGAATCCTGAGGTTTACAAACAGTTTCATGACCAGACAGGAATAAGGTTAATGGAGGGTTACGGACAGACTGAATGCACAGTTGCAGTGGCAACTTATCCATGGATGAATCCCAAGCCTGGTTCAATGGGAAAACCTTCGCCCGGATATGATATTGATATCATTGACGAGGAGGGAAATTCGTGCGAAGCAGGTACAGAAGGCGAAATAATTATCAGGACAGACAAAAATAAACCTGTCGGTATGTTTTTGGGTTATTACCATGATGAAAAACTAACATCAAGTGTTTGGTCTGATGGTATTTATAGAACAGGCGACATGGCCTGGCGCGATGAAGATGGTTTCTACTGGTTTGTTGGAAGGGCCGATGATGTCATTAAAAGTTCCGGGTACAGAATTGGGCCCTTCGAGGTTGAAAGCGCTCTCATGGAGCATCCCGCCGTTCTTGAATGCGCAATAACTGCTGTTCCTGACCCTGATCGCGGTCAGATTGTGAAGGCGACCATAGTTACATCAAAAAACTATCATCCAAGTGAAGAGCTTGCCAGGGAGCTTCAGGAACATGTCAAAAAAGTGACTGCTCCATATAAGTATCCAAGGATTGTTGAATTTGTGTCAGAATTGCCAAAAACAATTAGCGGGAAGATTCGCAGGGTTCAGATCAGGGAAGAAGACAAATAGCTTCCATTAGAATACTATCTTTTCCAGAGTGTCAATTAATGTTCTGGGTGTTGATCCTAAGGCGGACTTTATAGTTCCCTTAGGATCATGTTTTTTAAGATCACCGAAGTCGAGAGATGTGAGCTCCTCAATTTCGGCAATTGAAGTCTGATATGTACGGAATTCCCCGAATGTGAAGGCTGTCTTTGGCATATCACCTATATCTTTAATCTGATCGAGTATATAGGCTGTGGCCGAAAGTGTCAGATCTTCCTTAATCATTGTCACAACTTTCCAGTAACGGAGCGGAATCTGTATTCCCCTGTAGTGAGGATCGTTGGCTTCATCAAAGACCTGGCCTGTAAAAACATTGATCTTCAAATTGTTCTTGTCAGTATTAATAAGGATGTAGTCTTCGAGGTCATTCCATGTTTTTTCATTTAAATTGGCATGCTGAGGGGAAGCATTGGTATAGTGAAAAGTATCACTCTCTGCCTGTTTGGCAATTTCATCGGGTCCCCAGCAGGGATCTACTCTCCTTACAAGATGTCCCTTGTCGAGTTTGTTGTTTTTGTAGATTTCGTTACCACATTGAAAGGATTCGCTGATGCGGGTATCAAATGCCCATTTATCTCTCTTCCTTTTGATGGCGATAAGGCCGTTTCCATCAATATTGACAGCAGTAAAGTAAGCCAGCCTTCTCTTCTGATTCATGCAAATTGAAAAATGAATATAATCAAGCATTATGGATCCCTTTGGACTGGCAACATTTTTTTTCTGTAATGGTGAAAGTTGTGGCATAGGAACTGCTGTCATCAGGAAGGAAGGGTTGTAACCTGTGTGAAGATCACGGAAGCCAGTGTTTGCCTCAATTTCTGTAACATTTCCTTTCCTCTGTTCATCACTTGCATGCAGTGATTGGTCTTTCACTTTTATAGAACTTGATTTCATTCTTAGAAGTAATTATGTTATTGAAATATTTTCATTTATAACTATCTAATCCCTTTAACACTATTTCTGAATTTATAATGGAAGTAAGTTAAGGTAAAAATTAAAATTCAGACTATGATTAGATGTCTAGATTAACATCCAGGGTAGCTGAATGAAGAGCATATTCTGTAAAATCAGTCATTATTTCATCATAATTAATAAATGTCAACTTTTAAAATGATAATTATCAGCCTCTTGAAAATTTTAACTTTTTTTAATATATTTACAAATATCTGAAATAATTTAAATCGCCACTTTATGGAAAACAATCAACCCTCATTTTATGAGGAAGTCAGGGGAAAAGGTATCTCCCGAAAGGAGTTTCTTAAGTTCTGTACTGCCATGGCTGCCATGCTCGGTCTTGAGACCAGCGGTATCGGCCAGATTGTAAAGGCACTGGAAACAAAACCGCGGCTTCCTGTGATCTGGTTCCATTTTCAGGAATGTACATGTTGCAGCGAGTCATTTATCAGGGCATCGCATCCGCTTGTTGCATCTATAATCCTTGATAAGATTTCACTTGATTACCAGGAGACATTGATGGCTGCCTCCGGGGTACAGGCTGAAGAAGCCTACAAAACTGTTATGGCTAAATACCCGGGACAGTACATAGTCATGGTTGAGGGCTCAATTCCTACGGAAAATGAAGCCTATTGTTGCATAGGGGGAAGGAGTGCTTATCAGATACTCAATGAAGCTGTGGCAAATGCTAAAGCCGTTGTAGCCTGGGGTAACTGTGCTTCGGCTGGTTGTGTTCAGGCCGCCAGTCCAAATCCTACCGGCGCCAAACCGGTACACAAGGTAATAAGCGGAAAACCGGTTATTAATGTTCAGGGCTGCCCGCCGATTGCCGATGTTATGGCAGGTGTTGTAGTTCATCTTTTGACTTTTGACCGTATTCCTCAGCTCGACGGCATGGGAAGACCAAAATCATTCTATTCCAGACGAGTTCATGATACCTGTTACCGCAGGGCTAATTTTGATGCCGGATTATTTGTGGAATCGTTTGATGATGAAGGTGCAAAAAGGGGTTATTGCCTCTTCAAAATGGGCTGCAAGGGACCAGTTACTTATAACTCATGTGGTATAATTAAGTGGAACGACGGTATAAGTTATCCGATTCAATCTGGTCATCCCTGTATTGGATGCGCCGAAGCAGGATTCTGGGACAATGGGCCTTTCTATCAGCACTTGCCCGGAGTAAAGGGTTTCGGAATTGAAACTACAGCCGATAAAATTGGTGTTGGTCTGGGTGTAACAGCTGCCGTTGGCATGGCTGGTCATGCCATTATGACAAATGTCCGTAAACACCGTGAAATAACCAATACACCTGAACCTGCTTCAGAAACTCAAACTAATAAAGAATAATAATCATGGCTGAAAGAATAGTAATTGATCCGATAACCCGTATTGAAGGTCACCTTAGGGTAGAAATCGAAGTCAAAGACGGAAAAATCATCGATGCCTATAGCGCCGGCACTATGGTCAGAGGTATTGAGAAAATTCTTAAAGGTCGCGATCCCCGCGATGCATGGGCATTTGTTGGTCGTGTATGCGGGGTATGTACCTCAACTCATTCCCTTACTTCGGTAAGAACGGTTGAAAATGCTCTCGGCATCTCTGTGCCTCCAAATGCTGAACTTATCAGAAATCTGATGGCCAATGCCCTTTATATACAGGATCATGTTGTACATTTCTATGCTCTGCATGCACTCGACTGGGTAGACGTTGTTTCCGCCCTCAAGGCAAACCCTGCCGATGCATCTCAGATAGCACAAAGCATCTCCTCCTGGCCAAAGAGTTCTTTGGGATATTTCACCGACCTGCAGAAGAGGTTAAAGAACTTTGTCGACAGCGGTCAGCTTGGCATTTTTGCCAATGGCTACTGGGGGCATCCTGCCTATAAACTTCCTCCTGCAGTAAACCTGATTGCAGTTGCTCACTATCTTGAGGCTCTGGAATGGCAGAAGGAACTTGTAAAAGTACATACCATCTTCGGTGGTAAGAATCCACATCCGAATTATCTGGTTGGAGGAGTTCCATGTTCAATAAATATCGAGGAAGCCAATGCTGTAAATGCTGAAAGGCTTGCAATGGTCGGAAAACTCTTTGAGGATGCCAAAACATTTGTAAATCAGGTTTATATACCAGACCTTCTAGCCGTTGCTTCATTCTATAAAAGTGACTGGGGTGCTATTGGCGGCGGACTGCAGAACTATCTCTCATTCGGTGATTTTCCTGCAAACGGATATAACAATCCCGACAGCTTTAAAATGCCCCGAGGAGCCATTCTGAATCGTGACCTGAGTAATATTCATGAGGTGAAGGCTGATGACCCGGGTCAGATACAGGAGTACGTAAATAATTCCTGGTATGAGTATTCCAAGGGCGACAAGACAGGTCTTCATCCATGGGAAGGAGAGACAAACCTGAAATATACCGGTCCGAAACCTCCTTATGAACATCTTGATTTTTCTCAGAAATATAGCTGGGTTAAGACTCCGCGATGGAAAGGTAATGCAATGGAAGTTGGCCCATTGTCAAGGATGCTGGTAGGTTATGCATCGGGCCGTCCTGAATTTAAAGAGGTCATTGAAAGTACATTAAAAACGCTTGATGTACCTGTGACTGCACTTTTCTCCACTCTGGGAAGAACAGCTGCCCGTGGACTCGAGACTAAACTTACCTGCGACTGGGCGCTGGAATTTTATCAGCAGCTTCTTTCGAATATTAAAAATGGTGACACACGCACCCAGAATAATGAGAAATGGGGACCTGATACCTGGCCAAAAACAGCAAAAGGGGTCGGTATGGTTGAAGCTCCAAGGGGTGCATTATCACATTTTATTGTCATAGAAGATAAAAAGATTGAGAATTACCAGCTGGTAGTTCCGACAACATGGAATGCTTCTCCCCGCGATCCGGAAGGAAAACGTTCTGCCTACGAAGAATCACTCATTGGTACACCGGTCGCTGATCCGAAACTGCCTCTCGAAGTACTTAGAACGATCCACTCTTTCGATCCTTGCCTGGCTTGTGCAGTGCATGTGTACGACGAAAACGGAACTTATATTCACGAATTAAAAACCTATTAGGCTATGAGAAGCAGAACCATCCCGATGCGCGAGGTGTTTGTGTGGGAACTGCCTGTCCGCCTTTATCACTGGATAAATGCGCTTTGCATTCTGTCGCTGTGTATAACCGGCTACCTGATAGGAGCACCCCTGGCTATTGTAAACGGCACCGAAGCCTATTATAACTATTGGTTCGGAACAGTGCGTTTCATCCATTTCGTTTCTGCATTCCTCTTTTTCTTTAATTTCCTCTTCAGAATTTACTGGGGATTTTCCGGTAATGAATTTTCAAGATGGTATAACTTTATTCCATACAAACGCAGTCAGTGGAGGGAGATGCTCAACGTAATAAAAGTAGATGTTCTTCAGATCACCCACAAACCAATTGACTCAATAGGTCATAATGCCCTTGCAAGCTTTATTTATTTCATTACTTTCCTGATCTTTCTGGTGCAATGTCTTACCGGTTTCGGGATGTATGCCGCTATGAGTAAAGCATTCCTGCCAAAGCTTTTTGCATGGGTTGTCCCATTGTTTGGAGGAGATATGCACGTCAGGCAAGTACACCATATCCTGATGTGGAGTTTCATTATCTTCGCTCTTTTGCATGTTTACCTTGTATTCTATCATGACTATATTGAACGAAGGGGAGTTACATCGTCAATGATAGGCGGCTGGAAGTTTGTCGAAGAGGATGTCGTTGAACGTCATAATTTGGATTTTAAGGAAAAAGGAGATAATTAGTACTGACTTACTAAAAAAAAATGTTTTGAAGAACGAAATCCTGGTACTTGGGATCGGAAATTTATTGCTCAATGACGAGGGTGCAGGTATCCATACAATCAAATTACTTGAAGAGGAGGGACTGCCAGGAGTGGAGTTGATGGATGGAGGTACCGGAGGATTTCATCTTCTGGGCTTCATTCAGGATTATAGTACTATCATAATTGCTGATGCCTCACTGGATGAAAACCCTGCCGGAACTGTCAGAGTACTTAAACCTAAATATGCCAAAGAGTTTCCAAAACAACTCAGTGCACATGAGATTGGATTAAAAGACC
>CAIPJU010000340.1 GCA_903865465.1 uncultured Bacteroidota bacterium | reverse complement strand
GTGGCTCCGTTAATAAGTGCAGGCGATGAAAAAATAACAGACGAATAGTCCCTTGCCGGAGAAAATGTGACAATATCGTTACCGGCATCATCCTGAATATGAAAAAGAGTAGATGCAGGGATGGCGCTTGCCGATACTACCTTTACTGAATACTGGGCAGAAAAATCAGAGGGCGCCTGGTCGGTCTCACCCGTACCGGAAACAGCGAGAAAGCCACCCGAGACCTTACATGTTCCAATAAATTTAAATCCCACATCGGGAAGTGACTGCGGACCATGGACAATCAGATTTCCACCGGAAATATCAACATTTCCCCTGCTATATACGGCATCGCCCTCAGTGGTATTAACAGCGATATTGCCTCCCATAACCGAGAGAACACTGCCCGTATTAAGATCTCCTCCTGCAGAGGTCAATCCATTTGATGCATAAATTCCATTATCAGAAGAGACAACTGAAATATTCCCCCCATTAATGTCAATTTCAGGAGCCTTAATTCCTTTGACAGATTTAGTGATTGAAATATCGCCGTTATTGATAAAGACAGATTTCTCAGATTTAATGGCGTCATCTGCCGATGATATTCTCAGAGTTCCATTGGCAATAACAACTGAACCATTAGTTTTTATGGCTTTTGCTTCCACATAATCGTTGCCTTCCACCTGCAGCCTGTCACCCGTTGTGGTAATGTCAATAAGCGGAGATGAAGAGCCTGTACCAAAAGATATTGAACCTTTCGCAGTAATACCTCTTCCTCCGGCACCAGAGCTTGACAATAAAAGAGAACAATTACCAATTTTCATACTGCTGCCAGACTTAATGCAGGAGGAATGACCTGCATCGGTAATACCATATATATTTTGAAATACCACTCCTGATCCTGTCGTATTAATTTTATATGTTCCATTTTGCAGGTTAAGTTTTTTCCCTGCCGAAATTCCCCTACCGGCTGAACCGCTATTTAATATTGTTATGTCGGCGGTTTCGATATCTATCGAGTTCTTGCTTCTGATTCCTGATGAGTAAGACGGATTATAACCAGAGCCTGATTGATTTAATTTGACAGGATTTGTGGTAGTTATGTCAAATGTTCCACTCTTGATCACCAGCGATTGCTCACAATGAATACCGTTTTCGCCGGAGACAATGTTGAAATTACCTGATTCGATGACAATATGGCCTGAATCTGATTCAGAAACATTATCCGACTTAAGTCCTTTTCCGCCTGAATGAATCGAAATATCGGCATTATGAATAATGAGGTAATCTTTTCCCCTGATTCCGTCATCGGCCGAGCTAACCTTAAATTTCCCGCTTTTTATCACCATCCCGTCCTTACTGGTGATACCATCGAGGTAGTTGGCGTTGACAGTCAGCGATCCGTTTCCTGAAAATGAAAGATAGGCCTTGCTGAATAGTGCGGCGTTGGGTTCATTCTTTTCATTCAGAAGGTAGGATTTTCCGTCGGATAGATAGTTTTCAGTGTTATCGGCAAGTATTATAACTGTTTTTGCAGATTTCTTAATATATACGGGTGCACTGTTTGAACATTTAATATTGATTCCGTTAAAAATAAGTCTGACAAGTCCTGTATCCTTTGATTGTACAATAATCTGACCATCATCGAGATTGCCTTTTAGACTATAAGTCCCAGGTTGTTTGATGGTTACGACAGTTCCATAGGCTTCAACCCTGTAGTTCTTAACGGAAACGGAATTGCCATTCAGATCAATATTTATTACATCTTCTCTATTCCAGCCATAGTCATTGGCCTGCTCACTTCCATCAGTCTTGGTTTCATCGAAGACTATTGTTTTCTGGCACGATGCCATCAGAAGCAGCAAAGTAAAAAAGCAGGCTATTCTTAAATAATTTCCTTTCGTCATTTTAGTGTTCTTAATTCTTTATCAAAGACTTATAAATTATCGAAGTTGAGAAATTGGTCTGTTTTCAAAGGGGAAAAGAGTCAGAATTTAACAGTATAATTAAGTGCAATTATGTTACTATCAAGCAATTCCGGATGAAAATCCCGCTGGAAGATGTACTCGATCTCTACCTTTGAATGGCGGGTCATCTGGATTTCAACACCTGCTGAATATCTGTTTTTACTGACAATCAGTGATTTATCGGAAAACATGGGTCTGAAATTCTCATAAGAAATATAGGGGCTAAATGGAAAATCGGGGATATCATCCAGGACTTTAAGTTTCAACCTTCCGCAATACTGTGATCTGAGATCTTCAAAATCATTAATGTATGTCTTATTGGTTCTTTGAAAACGGAATCGTGCAGAAAAATCGAAATTGCCAATACTTTTGGACGCTTTGAGATCAAGAAACAACCTGTGGCGATAATAATATTTTGAATCCTCCTCGAGTCGTTTGATTATTTTATAAGATGCCATTGCCGAGAAGTGTTTATTCAGCTTGTATTGCAATCCGCCCTCCAGGAAATATTCTTCTGTCTGCGATGCTTTATTAAAAGTTCTCATGCTGCCGGTAAGGTCAACATTTAATTTCTTTTTTATCTGATGGCGTGCAGTAACTCCGTACCAGAGCCCAAAATCCTTTTTCTGTGAAAAAACAGAACCGGAAAAAGCTATCAGGAAAATTAAGAATGTAAGTACTTTCCTATTCATCATCATCGCCACCATTCATTAAATGTTTATGACTGAACATTTCAGGCCGGTCGGATTCATAAAAAATAACAAGAGTGCAGGTATCTCTCAAAAAGTCAATTTTACCCATCTCCACCCTGGTTATATTTGGAATACCTGTTCTTGCGCTGAGATCTTTCAACAGTTCTTCGTGATTTTCAGGTCTGATCATATCAATCTTCTCATACACAACTACTTTTGCTATTTCATACTTTAGCAGCCATATTCTTTCAAAGCCATAGGTAATGCCGACTAAAACCAGATTTGTGAATAAGAGATCTGCCAGGCTTGTCTTGGTACTGGTCAGTGCATTTATCACTGAAATGCCAATTACAAGAAAGAGGTAGGTCATTTCCCTTATCGGCATTGAATCGGTTCTGTACCGGATTATGCCGAATACGGCAAAAAGTCCGAGTGCAAAACCCAGTTGCAGCTTAACATTGGCAAGCAGGAAAGTGATCAGGAAAATAACGCTTGGTATCAGAATATAGGTGAACAGATAATCCTTTCTTCTTGATGTTGAATAATATAGCCATCTGACGAGTAATATAAGCACAGCTATATTGAGTGAAAATCGAAGGAAGAGTTCCAGGAATCCCGGAATATCGATTATTTGGATACCCCCAATATTAATATTTTCAGGTATGCTAAGATCTGATGAATTCATGATTAATTCGGTTTATCTGAAGAAATTTTGGTTTGAGAACATTTTTTCGTGGGATATCATATAATAATGCTGCCCCTATGCAGTATTTGCTTAATCGGAAAGGCCTCACGGATAAATCCTTCAAAATAAGGTCTGGCTGAGATCTGCTTTTCTTAAGCTCGTCTCTCTTCACTTCCAGAACGGCAATATTCGGCAGCTCAGCCCTTTTGTTATCAAGACCAGTAAAAGATATATCATAATCTATTGTAAGTCTTTCCTTTAATTCAATATTCACAAGAGTTATTCTTTTGAAATTATTTAAAAGAACAGGCTTAAGTAAATCGGGGTTGACAGGTATATACCGGGTCAGAAATTCCAGGGCAGAATTGTCAAGTTTATTCCCTGTTTTATAATTATTTTCTATTCTCCATTTGATGGTCCTGTCTTTGTTAGTCCTGCGTTTAACCTCAAGAAATCCGACACCTGTACTATCATACTTTCTGAACCTCACCTTGTTTCTTTCGCGTCGGTCGGTAACATGATGATAATAAAACATGTACTCCTGAGTGTCGAGGTAAGTGGTTGAATATAAAAACGATCTGGAGTTTTTTATATCCAGTACCCTGTATTTCCTGTCAATTCTGGTAAGAAGTTCAGATATTTTATAGTCAGCAAAGACATATTTTGTATCCAAACGGTCCATCAGGAGAACACTATCCATTTCGGAAAGCCCAATTGGAGAATAAGACTCAAGTATTTTGTCAATCTCAGAAAAATCCATACTTAAAACATGGTATAGGTATATACCTTCTTGCTTTTTATTCTCTTCCCTGCATCATAAACGATCTTTTCAACCCTGAGACCATTTTCGAATTTATATTCTGAAGATTCAATAATCCTTCCTGAAGCATCAAGCTGCTCCTCTTTGATCTTGTTATTATCCGAATCGTACTGGTATTTGAAATGCTTCTTGATTTTTCCCTCTTTATAAGTGATTTCTTCAGTTATGTTTCCTGCCTGATCATAGTAGGTTTCTGATTCCTTGAAAGCCTTCTTGATAAGCTGGTCAGACTTTTCTGCAGTAATTACCAGGCTTTTAACCTTTCCTGTCGTTTTATTTGCCTGACTCAGACCTGTAAGGGTGGCAAAAGCTGCAATGAGTAAAAATAAAAATACCTTCTCCTTTTTCATTCGATGACTTATTATCGTAAATAATTAAAATTAAAATGGCTTATGAAGAGTCAAAACTAACTATTCAAATGAAATGTAAAAAATTAATTCAGCAAATTCCTCAATGTTTTCTCCAAATATGCTGATTTTGACTTTCAAACCTGAAATATTCGAATAT
>CAIPJU010000339.1 GCA_903865465.1 uncultured Bacteroidota bacterium | reverse complement strand
CAGGATCTCGAGGATGAGATTGCAGGTCTTGAAACGAGATTGGGAAATCTTAAGGAAGAAGTTGTTGTTCTTGACAAATCGGTTTTAAAGAAAGATAATGAGATACTTGATGCTCAGACTCTTATCAAGAAATATGAAGAGCAGCAGAAAAATGTGAGAAACAACAGGGAATTTGATTCTCTCTCAAAAGAGATCGAATATCAGAATCTGGAGATTGAGCTTTTCAATAAAAAGATCAAGGAGTTCAATTATCAGATTGATGAAAAGAAACAGGTAATTGCTGAATCTGAGGAAACACTCTCCGAGCGTAAGGGTGATCTTGACAATAAAAAGAAAGAGTTGGATGAGATTATTTCTGACACGCAGAAAGAGGAGGAGGGGCTTTATCAGAAATCTGAGAAGGTGGAGCTCATTATAGAAGAGCGGCTTTTGTCGGCCTATAAGAGAATCCGCTCCAATGCACGCAACGGTCTTGCCGTTGTTCCTGTTCAGAGGGATGCCTGCGGTGGATGCTTTAACCAGATCCCACCACAAAGACAACTCGATATCAGATCGAGAAAGAAAATTATTGTTTGTGAATATTGCGGACGTATTCTTGTCGATGACGAAATCATAAATGAGACACAGTTGTAAGATATACAGTGGATACAGGAGCCGGTTCAGAAAGAGCCGGCTTTTTCTTTTTCACTAAAAATGGTAACTTTACTCTCTGACCCAGACTACTGCATTATGGATAAAACTGATTTCAGAAAACAGCTTGCAGAAGGAATTCCTTCTGAGTTGCCAGCTATTAAAAAGTATGATTCAAATATCAATCATGCCCCAAAAAGGAAGGATATATTACGCCCTGATGAGAAAAGGCTGGCTGTAAAAAATGCACTTAGATATTTTCCCTCAAAGTTTCATAAAATTCTTGCCCGTGAATTTGCTGAGGAACTGAAAAACTTCGGAAGAATATATATGTACAGGTTCAGGCCCGATTATGAGATCAGGGCCCGGCATATCGATGATTTTCCTCACAGGTCATCATCTGCAGCAGCCATTATGCTGATGATCTCAAATAATCTGGATGTTGAAGTGGCTCAGCATCCCCATGAACTGATAACCTATGGGGGTAATGGCGCTGTTTTTCAGAACTGGGCCCAGTACAGGCTCATAATGAAATACCTGTCTGAAATGACTGACGAACAGACACTTGTTGTCTATTCTGGTCATCCGATGGGTCTGTTTCCATCGCACACCGATGCTCCCAGGCTTGTTGTAACCAATGGTATGGTTATACCGAATTACTCATCGAGGGATCACTGGGAGAAGTTCAACGCGATGGGAGTCTCCCAGTATGGCCAGATGACAGCAGGTTCATATATGTACATAGGACCACAGGGAATTGTTCACGGTACTACCATTACATTACTTAATGCCTGCAGGCTTAAGGGGATCAAAGAGGAAGAATTTGCAGGAAAGCTCTTCGTTTCATCAGGACTTGGAGGAATGTCGGGTGCACAGCCCAAGGCTGCCTCAATTGCAGGAGTTGTTTCAGTCATTGCTGAAGTGAATCCGAAAGCCATTCATGTCAGACATTCGCAGGGATGGGTTGATGAAGTCTATTCCGATATGGATAAGCTTGTACAAAGAGTAAAGAAAGCTACCTCCGAAGCTTCAACAGTTTCAATAGCTTTCGAAGGAAATATTGTTGATGTATGGGAATGCTTTGCCGATGAAAAAATTAAAATTGATATCGGATCGGATCAGACCTCTCTGCATAATCCCTTGTCGGGAGGTTATTATCCTGCAGGGATCAGCTTTGACGAGGCCAACAGGATGATGGCATCCGAACCTGAACTTTTCAGGGAGCATGTCAGTAGTTCCCTTCGTCGTCAGGTTGCCGCTATTAACAGGCATACTTCTAATGGCACCTATTTTTTCGATTATGGAAATGCCTTCCTGCTTGAAGCATCTCGTGCCGGAGCTGATATTTTGAATGACAAGGGAGAATTTCGTTATCCGTCTTATGTCCAGGATATTATGGGTCCAATGTGTTTCGACTACGGCTTTGGTCCATTCAGGTGGGTGTGCTGCTCAAATGATCCTGCCGATCTGGAGATTACCGACATAATAGCCTCCGGTACCCTGGAGGATATAGCAAAGGAAGCTCCGGGGCAGATACGACAGCAGATGTCAGATAATATAAAGTGGATCAGGGAAGCAGGAAATAACCGGCTGGTCGTTGGATCGCAGGCAAGAATTCTTTATGCCGACGCAGAGGGAAGAATGAAAATAGCAGATGCTTTCAATGAGGCCGTTGCACAGGGTGTTATTTCAGCCCCTGTGGTGATAGGTCGCGATCATCATGATGTATCCGGTACAGATTCGCCATATCGTGAGACTTCCAATATTTATGACGGATCGAAATTTACTGCCGATATGGCGGTCCAAAATGTTATCGGTGATTCGTTCAGGGGGGCTACCTGGATTTCGCTCCATAACGGCGGTGGAGTAGGATGGGGAGAGGTCATCAACGGTGGATTCGGGATGGTTCTCGATGGAAAAGCCGAAACAGCGAAAAAACTAAGGATGATGCTTCATTGGGATGTGAACAACGGTATTGCCCGCAGAAGCTGGGCACGTAACATCGGTGCCGTTTTTACTATTACAAGAGAGATGGAGAGAACTCCCGGACTGAAGGTTACGATTCCATACCTGGCCGACGATGAAACTATTGATGAAGCTTTCAGAAATATCTAAAATTTCAGGGCAAGATTATAGCGGAATCCTTTTTTCTCCTTAGCCAGAAATAAGGACAACTGCAAGTGCAACAACTCCCTCTTCACGGCCCGTAAAACCAAGTTTCTCGGTTGTGGTGGCCTTTATTGTAACATCATCGGGTTCAGTACCTGCAATAGAAGAGATGGCTTCTCTCATCTCATTTATGTAGGGGGCAATTTTGGGCTTCTCGAGGCAGACTGTACTGTCGATATTCACTACAGAGAATCCTTTTTGCTTTACCAGATCAATAGTTCGTCCAAGGAGGATTTTACTATCGATATTCTTAAATTCCTGACTTGTGTCGGGGAAATAAAATCCTATGTCCCGCAATCCTGCAGCTCCCAACAATGCATCGCAGATGGCATGAAGTAGAACATCGCCGTCGGAATGTGCCACGCAGCCTTTTTCGGATGGGATCTTTACTCCGCCAAGGTGCATTTCCAGTCCCGGTTCAAGCCGGTGAAAATCAATACCCTGGCCTATCCTTATTTTCATGTTTTTGTTTTGCCCGCGTTTCTCAGTGAATTAAAATCGAAAGAGAGGGAGAACCTCAGAGTTCTGGCCAGTGGATGATTCTGGGCAATTGGCATCAGGTATGAGAAGTCGATGGTAAATATTTTCATTCTGAATCCAGCACCTGCTGTGAAATATTTCCGGTTACCCTTGGTCTGGTTTTCGGAAAAATAACCGCCTCTGATGGCAAACTGTTCGTTATACCAATATTCAGCGCCATATGAGAAAGTCAGTTCCCTTAGCTCTTCCTTCAAACCTCCCGGTGCATCATAAAAAGACTGGAATATGGCAACGGGTACGGCAACGTTGGGATCTTTACCGGCGATGATACTGTCAGTGCCTGGATAGTATCGGGGAGGTGTCGGGACTAAAAGCTTATTAATATCAATGGTAAGAGTGAGTGAATTGAATTTATCTAAATATATTGTTCCGGCTGTACCTATCCGCATATTCATTGGTATGAAATCGGAAGTTTGTGAATCGGAATAGCTCATTTTTGTACCGATATTGGAAAAATTAAGTCCGAAACTCATTTTTCCATCTTTATTAAATACAGAAATATTTTTCTGATAATAGCCTGAGATATCGGCAGCAACAGAGATACCTGGTTTAGTTGCAATACCACCAGCGTACGAGCCTCCTGTAAGGTTTGAGTATATGAATCTGAAGGCAATACCACCAGAAAGATGTTCGGTGAATAACCTTGAATAGGCTGCGTCGAGGGCAAATTCGTTTGGGTTAAATGTTCTTTCGAGGTTTCCGAAATCATCGGTAAAGGGAACGTCTCCAAGGGAGGAATAGAGGAGGCTGGCGCTTATAACCTGCTTGCTATCAATTCTTTTATATCCCGAGAGGTAGGCTATGTTAATATCAGGAACCAGGTTCCTAAGCCAGGGGGAGTAAGAGATTCCAACTCCGCCCGATCCGTCAATAAAGGCAAATTTAGCCGGATTCCAATGATTGCTGTAGACATCAGGTGAGGTTGCAACACCTGCATCACCCATTGCCCCGGCCCGTGAATCAGGTGCGATGGTTAAAAACGGTACGACTGTCTGAATGGCATTTAATTCACCTCCCGATTGTGCCAGTAGCTGACTATTAAAAGTGATGGCGGTAATAAATAATAAAACTGCAATTGCCTTTTTTAACATAATTTCAAATTTTTAGTTTCTTCCCTTCAACCCGGCATTATACATTAAACATTCATTGTTCAGATTCATAGCATATTAGTGCCAGGTTCAGAATCTGTCTTTTTCCCTGTTTCTAATTTGCAAATATAAAACAATTTTTGAGCCTCTTTATTGTGTAACATCTACAAAATGATCATTCGCCCTGAAGCTGTTGCAGATTTTCCATCGTTACGCATAACAGTTACACTATAAGGGTATACTCCCCTGCCAACTCTTCGGCCCATGTCGTCATTGCCATCCCATTCAACCGGTGGCAAGACATATCCAGGGGAATAAACTTTTTTTCTAATATACTTAATCAACCTTCCATCGCTGCTATAAATGTTAATACTCACAGCCAATTCTTCATCTGAACTGTTGTGTTCTGCGGTTATTGTTGTGCCGTTTGCAAATGGGTTTGGATAGTTGAGAAGATTTTTAAGTAGGAATTTTCCTCCGGTTTCAACTAAAAACAATATAGATTTCTCAGATGAATTATTTGAGTTGTCCCATGCCTTAAGCGTAAGTGTATGGCTTCCTGTTGAAAGAGTTGAAAAGTCATAGTCGATCCTTCCCCTGGCAAAGTTATCAAAGTCATTTTCAAAATAACTGTTAAGTACAAAAGAGGAATTATGGTCATTATCGAGAAAAGCAGTAAGATCATGACCTATGCCTGATCCGGTTGTATTTATACCACCACTATCTTCAATAATGGCAAGCAGTTTAGGATTCTGGTCAGTTATTCCGCCGCTTTTGAACAGGGTGTCATTCATGTAAAGTTTTATGACCGGCCCCGTAGTGTCATTCAGTGCTATGTTTGAAAATCCTCCAACAATAAGACCTGTAAAACTGCCGTTCATGTCCTCACTGTTGTTGTTGGCATAATAGCTGATTTTTCCGTTTCCGAAAGAATAATTAATATCCCTTGGGACTATGAATGAAAACCTGAATTTTCCGTCTTTAACGATTGTCTTCCCGCTGAAAAGAATATTATTTCTTACCTCGAATTCCATCACAGGTCCTCCGTCGTTGGCAAGGGTTTTTACTTTTTCAGCTTTGTCAAAAACCAGTGGTTCAACTGTTCCGTTAAAAGAATTAAGAGTACCACCCTGCTGATCCTCTATATGCCCTGCTATTGTTACCTTCGAAAGAGCCTTTAAGCTGTCGATTCCTTCTTTAACAGAGCTATTGTTGACAGAGTCAGTGACTACAGTACCATGCCATGGATATTCAAGTTTCACGGCAGGATCTCCCAGCAGTGTAAAGTTCCTTTTATTTATACCAGGGCCCGACAGGATTTTGGCGTTTTTTATAATATCTCCCAGACACATGCTGTTGCCAGTTGAGTCGCGTAAAAATGCGGAGTTGAAAATATTCCTGTTGAGGATAAAGTTTGGCGCTGAATAGACTATCCTTGTGGTTGACATGAGTGCAATTCCGCCTCCATTTTTGTTCAGAAGGACCATTTCCCCTGCTGAAGTCTTGCCGGTCATTTCACCGGTAAGAACGTTGGTCTCCACATCATCGAACCTGCTGAATTCACAGGTTGCGGTAATGAATAGCGGCAGCTTATCGATATTATTCCATGCAGTAATGTCCTCCGGCTTTACAACCCTTTCAGCTGCAAGCCCATTCTCACTGCCGTGACCTGTATAGTTGAAGATAAGACATCCTGCACTGATTCTGTCATTTATGGCTTTTTCGGCGGCAGGATAGGTCTGGCCGTTTACAGAAGTGGTCTGTTTATATGAATCGAGATAGATCTTACTTACATTAAATGAAGGGTTATTCTGTTTCAGGGCCGATGCCAAGCCCTCGGCATCGATCATATGAGTGTTGGCGTCTTCATCGTCGGCAGTAAGACAGATAACATTTTTCCAGTCGCCATTATTGGCAGAACCCAGATAACTGGCAACCTTATCGACCATTATTCCTGCCTGAATTGTGTCAGAAACAGGAAATCGTCCGACACCAACACATTCAACTCCGTCTGCTTCGCCTGCTCCATCCCCGAGAAGTGTGTAGAAGTCATCGGAGGTGAATGAGGAAACATATACAGTGGAATTTTCAGACTGGTAGGTTGGTATAAAATTCGGATTATGTGGAGGAGGAGTTTTGTTTTCATACGAACCATCGCCAAAGAGAAGAAGATACTTCAGCGGATGGGCTGTCCCTTTTTGTTTCATGTACTTCATCCTGACGAAATTCCTGATAGCTGCTATGTCGGGAATTCCTCCTGAAAACTCATTATATATCTGTTCAGGAGTTACTATCTGAGATATGAGACCATTATATCCTGAATGAATTGCTGCCACTTTTTCAGCATATTTCCTGAAAACCGGGTGAGTTATAATCACCATATCGCACGATGGTGATGAATGAAGGTCCTGAACCGGTACAGGGGCAGGCTTTACGAAAGGAATTGTAACATTTGCTGATGTAAAGGCGAAAAACGTTTTCAGGCTGTCTGTTACTGCCTTGAAGGTGATGTTGTTCCCGTTTTGTAAATAGCCTGTCTGCCTTGTTTTAAACTGGTCGGATACTTCCCATAGAATAATATCACTTACAGAACTGTTCATGGAAAATTTCGTAATCCTTCCCGGGGCAACTGATTTAGAATCGGAGAAAAGCATGGCATTTCCAGTATAAGAGGTAGTACGCCTGCCCTGGAGTTTGACCCAGTCGATCCATCCTTTTGCACCTGCTTCACCATTATTGTAGAACATTATTTTATACACGGGTGATGATGATGCAGGAGTTGTCATTGCTGTGTCCGATCCTGTCAGAGCATAGGCTCCTGTAAAATCATACAGGTTAACTCCCGGTATCTGAATGCTCTTCTTTACCGACTCCCCTTCATTTAGTCTGAAGATGGTCGGAACGGAAGCTCTCGCCACAACTCTGAATGTGCATTTCATTTTTTCGGATGAGAGAACATTGTCAAACCCGGGGTCTATAGTTATGCCACTGGATGAAGAAATTGGCTGGTACCATTCTCTTCCTGACTTTATCAGGTTTTCAACATCGTGTTCATAATGAAACAGGGCATCCGAAACCGAAGAGAAATAATTCTCCTGCCCGGCAGGCCCGGTTGCGGAGCTCATTATTTTACCCGGAGAGTCCCCCGATGTCAGAAAATAAAAGGCTGTGTCGGAATAGTTGTGTTTTATATAGTCATAGTCGCCAGTTGATGAGTTAAAATTCCATTTCCCGGTTCCTTTGCCGTAAAATAGAATATATTCACCATCATCCAGGACTTTGTCATTTCCCGAGATTGAGATTGGAAGTTCCTGCAGATCATCTGGTTTTGGATCATCATTATAATATGAAAGCTGCCCCCAGTTATTTCCGAATATCCTTGGAAACGAAGGGTTTGATAATCCCAGTTGTCTGAGTTTTG
>CAIPJU010000338.1 GCA_903865465.1 uncultured Bacteroidota bacterium | reverse complement strand
TGCATGGTCTGTATTGGATCTTCCGTCAGATCATTAAAATGAAAATCGTTAAGGAATGAATACAAAGCCATTAAACCAAAAAATAAAAACCCCGGAATGAAGATCTTTAAGAGCACTAGAATTGAATCTTTTTTAAAAAGGGTTTTGATGGTAATTTTTCCCATGAGTTTAATTACTTATTATAAGACATTACTTTGTGAGATACCCCTTCGTTCGTTTGCCAGACTGGTATTCTGTCTTTGTTATAATTTGCATATATCGCTGATTGTCAATTTGAAATTAATATTCTCTTCTAGTTAAAGTTATAAATTGATTTTCCTGCTTCATTCTTTTTTATCTCCTCAACGATTAAAACTTCAAAGGCTTTATAATTCAATCCTGTCTTTTCGACCATGAACTTCAGAACCTGCTCTTTCTTATCCTGTTCAGTAATGTAGATTTTCATCTGTTCATCAGTTCCTGTACAGACACAATCAATATTAAATGCCGACTTGATTATCTGTTCCGATTCGTCAAGACTGATGCGTGTTCCAAAGAGCTTTAAGAACCTGCTTTTCCTGCCAACAATGAACAGACATCCATCAATATCCCTCCTTGCAATATCACCTGTATGCAAAACGCCTCTGTTCTCATCACCTTTCTGAAGGTCATCGCCGTGAAGGGCATATCCAAGAGTTACATTGGGACCATGATAGACTAGTTCACCAACAGCTTCAATCTCCTCGATTTCTGTTCCGTGATCATCGATGAGTGAAAATTTTCCACCGGGTATTGCACGTCCGATGCTTCCTGTTTTTGTTACGGCGAGTTCAGCAGGAAGGTATGCCATTCGGGCTGTTCCCTCAGTCTGGCCATAGGTGGCAATAAATTTCTTACCTGTTTTTAAAGCATAATCGGCAAGTTCAATGAACATATCACGACTAAGCTTACCGCCTCCCTGAGTAAAGAGCCTCATGTCGGGCAGATCCATCCTGAAGAAACGAAGCTTAAACAGCACCTCATAACTGTATGGGACGCCGGTAAAACTTGTTGCTTTCTGTTCTTTTATAAATTGCCAGAAATATCTGTCGGTAAGAGTGACATTTACCAGAAGAAGAGTGGAACCTGCATACAGATGACTTGTTATTACCGAAAGGCCCATTGTGTAGTGCATGGGTAATATCGCAATTGCCCTGTCGGAACTTCCAAGTTCAAAAAATTTTGCCACATTCCCTGCGTTCTGTTCCACATTGAAATAACTATGGCGTACAAGTTTAGGGCTTCCGGTTGATCCTGATGTGGTTAAGAGAAGTGAAAGTTTTTCATTCAGTCTGAAAGATGTTAGTCCTGTTTTAACCAGGGCAAAATTATATTTCCTGAAGACCGTTTGATATTTGAACTCTTCTGCTAATCTTTCCGGCATCCAGAGGAATTCGGGGTGATAGTTATCGATAAGTTTATGCAGCATCTCCCTGTCGATATTGCAGCTCAACAAGAGCGGCGGAACTTTTGAGGACAATGCAGCAAAATACCCTGCAACTGAGCCAATAAGATTCTCCGACAGAATAAAAATTAAAGTTCTCTTACTGATTGCTGAGTAAAACTCGCCGGCAAAATTCTGTAAATCACCGTAGGTGATTACATTGCCTGTGGTATCTATCGCCGCAATGGCTCCCTTTTCTTTCTTGTCAATGTCAAGAAACATAAACTACCTTTAAAATTATAATACTGTACAGCCATCTACTCCAAGGATCTGTCCGGAGATGTATTCCGACAAATCAGAGCCCAGGAACAGGCATGCATTTGCAATTTCCTCAGGCTTTCCCAGACGTCCGAGACCAATATCAGAGATTCTCTCGCTAAAATTCTTCTCAAGAACGGCGCTTAAGCGCTCAGTACCAATCATTCCCGGAGCAATCGCATTCACCCTGATATTCTGTGGCGCCAGCTCTTTGGCAGCTGATTTTGTGAGTGAAACTACAGCGCCTTTTGTAGCAGAGTAAGCCAACTGGCCTTTAACTCCGTTAACACCCACAATGCTTGAAATATTAATTATGGAACCTCTCTTTTGCCTTGACATCAGTCTCGATGCCAGCTGAATAAGCTGTATCATTGCAACCACATTTACCTCGAACATATTCCTGAGATTGTCGGGCTGTATCATGCCCAAAAGTTCATAAGATACCACTCCGGCATTATTCACGAGAACATCCAAATGCTGCTGCTCCCTGTTAATCTGCATTATTACCTGCTTAACAGTTACATAATCAGTTACATCGAAATAAACCGGTATTACCTGTGTCTCATTTTTATCAGAACATTCCTTAGCCCAGTCATCTATGGATCCTGCTATTCTTGCGTTGGCATAAACGATTGCTCCTTCCTCAGCAAATCGACTGGCAATTGCCTTTCCAATTCCTCTGGCTGACCCGGTTATGAGGCATACCTTTTTATCAAGAAGTCTGCTATTAGCCATTATTCAAAAGTTATGAGTCGGATAAAATCCTGCAATTCCATGGAAATAACTAAACAGAGATGTCGTAGTTTTCCAGTATCCTCTTGCCCTCCTCATAAGAGGAAAATCCTATAATATCCTCAGGATCCATCATAATTCCAAAAGACTCTTCCATGGAAGCTACAAGTCCCATATGACCAACAGAATCCCATACTGAAACGGATTGATAGGTCAAAACCGGCAACTGCTCCCTGGATACCTGAAAGTTGGTCATAAAAACTTCATCATATTTTTCCAAATTACTCATAACCTCTGATTTTTGTATCTGATCAATAATTAATTATTTAAGATTTAGATTGTCCTAAAAAAAGACAATTATGCGATGATTACTATCAATGGCGGTCTCACATTTGACCACCAACCGACTCAATCTTTCACACAACGTACCGACATACCTGATTCCTTAGGAAGGTTCCCTGCCTGGACAGAATTAATGTCGAATGAAATCAGTCTGTAAGAGGAAAGGGCAGGAATGTCAGCGGTTGAACTCCAATAGTAGGCAGTTTCACCCGCATTCTGATAGGTTCCGTTTGCAAGACGTAGTCCACCTGGCATTGCACCAAATCCGGTGCGGTTATTTGAAACCTGGTCGTTGCCGGGAACTCCTGTAATTGCATACATGAGCCAGCCCGATGTTGCAGCCAGCGATTTGGAAATCGCATTTGACGATGTCTGATATCCATATCCGTTTGCGGCAAGATAATCAGTAAGCACTGACCACTCGGTATCGCTCGGCACGTGCCAGCCTGCAGGACAAACATTTCTTGAATCCGTTGCAGCATACCATGTATACTGACGTCCATAAATGGCTGCAATACTTTCACTACCCTGGTAGGCCCAGTGATATTCAGGGCTTGTTGCCCCGGTGATTGACAAAGAATACGGAGTTGTTGTCCCTATCTGTTCTCCGTTGTTATATTTTGTTGCCTTCAGGTTTTTAGCCATCCACCATTGAGATCCGATTTTAACCGTCGGATATGAATTTCCTTCATAGTCTTTAACTGTTCCTTTCTCAATCACATTTGTGGCTGTCTTTTTACAGCCCGTTGGCAGTGCAATCAGCAATGCTGACACGAGACAGATCAAAAAGGCTTTTAAAATATTCATTTTTCTGCTTATTAGTTGTATTACAAATATCTGTTGATCAACAAATCATGCCATCGAATTTGATAGAAGAGATAATTAAATACTCTCCAGAGTTCAATGGAGACGGGAATTATAATTAATAATCTCCTGAAGGCATCTCTCTGCAGTTTTCCCATCCCACAATTCAGGATGGATCGGTATTCTGGGCTTTTTGACTGCAGCAATAAACTCCTCGCGTATAGTCCTGATACTGTTCCCCACCAGGACGCTTGCACCACCATGTTCCCTGAGGGTTATTGGTCTTTCTGTGTTCCATCTCATTGTAAGGCAAGGCGTTCCTAAAACAGTGCATTCTTCCTGCAAACCTCCGCTGTCGGTAAGTATCACTCTTGCATGCATATTGAGCTTAAGCATCTCAAGATATCCAAGAGGTTCAAGAAGCATCAGATTCTTATTATTCATAACTTCATCGAGAAGACCAAAGTTATCAAGCATCTTTCTTGTCCTTGGATGAACAGTCCAGATAAGAGGCATCTCAGGTGTAACTTCATCGATCATAAACCTGACTATTGGTTCCAGGATCTCTTTGCTGTCAACATTTGAAGGTCTGTGAAGGGTCATCAGCGCAAACTTATCCTCCTCAACCTTCCCGATACTTTTCCATGTTTCATTGACTGAATTATCCCTTATTATATCCTCAAGGCTCAGGCTGGCGGCTGTTGCCTTTTTGTTTTCAAGTGTATCAATCATGATATTACCGGTAAACCTGATCTTCTCTTCGGGAACTCCCTCTTTTCTAAGGTTTTCAGATGACATTCTGTCGGGTGTAAGAAGAAGGTCCGAAATCCTGTCTGCAACGAGACGATTTACCTCTTCAGGCATCGACATGTCACCCGAACGAAGACCTGCTTCAATATGACAGCATAAAATATTTTCCTTTTTTGCTGTAACCGAACATGCCAGTATGGCATTAACATCGCCTACAATCACAACCCAGTCGGGCTTTTTTTCGCGCAATACCTTTTCGAATTCTATCATAGTATGCCCGACCTGTTCTGCATGGCTGCCCGATCCGACACCAAGATTTATATCGGCATCAGGAATTTCGAGCTGTTCAAAAAAAGCCCTCGACATTCTGTCATCATAATGCTGACCTGTATGAACAAGAAAATGCTCAATTTTATCAACAGAAGATTTATTATGTTTCGCTATAGCTTTTATGAAGGGAGCTATTTTCATGAAATTAGGACGGGCACCAACTACTGATATAATCTTCATAATTTTAAAGTACTACTTTGTTTAGTTCTATATTTCAATTTGTTTCAAGTCTTATAATACTATCCTGAGTTTTTCATTCGAATAGCTGTTTATTTAATAATTACCGAGATATCAATCCTCCTGTTTAGTGCTCTGCCTTCTCTGGTTGCGGGATCAGCGATAGGCCGTGTATCACCATAGCCTGCTGATTCCAGACGCTGTTTCTCTATACCCTTGTTGATCAGATAATTATATACGATAAGAGCCTGTGCTTTTGAAAGTGCCAGCTTCTCTTCATGACTTCCTGTATTGTCAGTATGAATTGAAATTGAAAATTTCTTATCAGGATATTTACTCATTACTTTTACAACCTGATCGAGCATGAGATAGCCGCTCGAGGTGAGTCTGTTGAGATTGTCAAAATAGGCATCCGTAACAATTCCAAAAATCCTTTTGATGTTCAGCAGCTCTTTCTCGGCAGGGTCGGTAAGGGCCGCTGCCCTGATTTTAGCCTTTTCAAATCCAAGGGCAACCATCTCCCTGTAAGCAGGGTAAGCAGCCATCAGGTTCATCTGCCTGTCAACCACATAACTGTAGGTCTTCGAAATATTGTCATATATCTCATCCACTCTGTAATTCGAGGGAATCTTTTTTAAGATGCTGTTGTCGGCGCCGATACTAATATCCGAGGAGTATACTTCTACAAAGAACAGGGCATCTTTAGCCAGGTCGGCCTCAGCAGAAGATATTACATTGACTCTTGCATTTCCCGACTGCCTGACGTCACCAACAGGCGGCTCGGCAGGTCTGTTTTCAACAAGGTAGTTTGAAAGAGTTTGCCTGTCAGCGAGGATTCTAACTTTTTTGGATGTACCGGTCTTCTCAATTAGTCCTGTCACCTGCGACCGAACTGAAAGTCCCAGATTTATTATGTATTCCCCCTCTTTATCAAATGCATGCCTGGCTTTTTCTCCCTGGGCCCTTGTTCCGTCTCCGAAATTCCAGGTATAACTGAGTATTTTTGAGCCGGGAAGATAAGATTTCCTGCTGTCAAAATCGATAGAGTCTCCAATATATGAAGCATCTATTGAAGAGATGAATGGCTGTTCAAAATCCCTTATCGCCACAGCATAAGAGAGCTTTGTGAAGAAATTTTTTCCTGTTGCTTTGTCTTTTACATTCAGCGAAACTGCATAGTTACCAGAGCCCGGGAAGCAGTGGTTCGCTGACAGACCCGGAGCTCTTCCTCCGTCGCCGAAATCCCATTCAAATGCGAGACGGGCTGTATCGATGGTAATTATCCCTGTATCAATAAAAGAGAAGCAATACTGGTTCTGTTTCTGAGTGGCGGCGTAGAAGACTTGCTGATAATTGGTCTTGAATTGAAATATATCAATTGATTTCTCTCTTGAGGATGAGAAATATCCGCTGCTCATCACGGAGTCTGTTATTATTCCGAAATCATCAAATTTGGAGTTTATAGGTGGATCGAGTGGAACAGGAGTACTCCATCCCGATTCTGTCATCCTCGAAAAATAAATATCCTTTCCTCCAAGCCCCTGGCGCCCATCGGATGAAAAGAAAAGCTCTCCTGAATGGTTGATAAAGGGATAAGATTCATTACCAGAAGAATTGATTACGGGGCCAAGGTTCACAGGATCATTCCAATATCCATCTTTCCACTGGCTGTAATATATATCAGATCCTCCCAAACCTCCCTCTTTGTCTGAAGCAAAATAAAGTCTTTTTCCATCAGGAGAAATACAGGGAGATGTGATGTTGTACCACTCATTGTCGGCACGGAATTCTCTTGGCTTTGTCCAGACACTTCCTTCCCTGACGGACCAGAATATCCCAAGCTTATTTCTTGGAGCCGATACATCGTGAAGTGTGGTGCTTACATCGAGGTTCCTGGAATAAAAAATGGTGTCATTCCCTCCTGTAAATGTTACCGGACCATCATTGTATTTTGATGTAAGTTCCTTTGAGAACAATTTTGCCTTTTCCCAGGAAACTGCCTGAGTGGTATCAACAAAATCAATTTTATAGAGCCCTTTATTCTGTGAGTTTGAGTAATTTATCAGGTTTGGATTTCTATTGGTTGTAAATACTATACCATTCTTGTAGTAAACAGGGGCAAACTCATCATATTTATCTGAGCTGAATGGTGCTTTTTTTACGGTATAGGTCTCATGCTGTCCCAGCAACAAAGCCGGTGAAAAGCAGGCAATCAGGATTATAGATGGCAGTTTATATTTCATAACACATTTCACGTTAAATAATTTATACATCCGCCCCATTTTCAGAAAATGAGAGGGCTTGCCACATCAACCTTGTACCGGAATTCATATCTGATCCCTATTTCGTGAGAGCCACTGCTGTATGTCCCCAGCTTTCCAAAATCAAAATCATAGGTATAAGCCAGTCTTAACTGGTTATTGATCTGAACCTGCACTAAGCCGGTGAATGACCTTCCATTCCTGTAGGAAGCGCCAGCCCAAAACCTGTTATAAAAAGTGAAGTATGCATTCATATCAATAAGAAACTGCCCCGATGGGGAATAGGTAAGAAGAGTTGATGGAATAAAACTTACCTTCTTTGTCAGATCGAAAATATAACCATAAGTAAGCATGAAGTTGTACTGCCTGGGGTCGGGCTGAATTGAATATTTGTTTTTATCGAAGTTGAACTTATAGCTTATCAGTTTTGGAATTGAAAAGCCTGCAAAGTGCTTTTGGTAAGTATAGTAAGCTCCGAAACTGAAGTTAGGTACTATGAATAGTCTTGAATCAGCAAGGTATTGTTCGTCTCCCGGATCAAGGACCACAAGCTGCGACCAGGCGGTATTAGTTGCCGTCAGGCCTGCACCCAGTCCTAATGAAAGAGTCCCTTTTTTAAGGGCGATTTTATATGAATAAGTAGTGTTAAGCTGAGTCTCTTTAGTAACTCCAATCCTGTCGCTGACAAGCATAAATCCAAGACCGATCTTATCGTCTGCCAAAGGTGCATCGGCACTCAGGGTAGTAGTTTCAGGGGCTCCTTTTATTCCAACCCATTGCTTCCTGAAAAATGCCGCCACATTTAAAGCTCCCCTGTTTCCTGCAAAGGCTGGATTTATAGTGAGAGGATTTAAAATATACTGGCTGGTAACCGGTGAAAGCTGCCCGTATGCACTTACAGAAACAAGCAGAAAAAAAAGTGATTTTATTAGTTTTTTCATCCTGTTATCTAATTACAATGTAACCACTAATTGATTTGCCGTTTTGCGTTTTAATAACATAGAAATAGGTATCATCCGGAAGTCTCTTTCCATTTAAGTCGACCCCATCCCATCGGTTATCATAATTGCTATTGCTAAAAACCTTTACTCCTCTCCTGTCGAAGATTGTAAGCTCTGTTTTCCCAAGGGTTGAGAGACCCCTAAGAACAAAATAATCATTTATTCCATCCATATTGGGAGTAATAAGTGATGGTATCTTAAAATCATTGACAACAATCGTCACAAAATCTAGAGAAGGCGGACATACTCCGTTTGAAACACTCCAGAGGAAGATATTTTCTCCCAGTGAGAGTTTGCTGACAGCTGTATTAAGTGCCACAGGGTCTTCAATCAGACCAGAACCTTCAACAAGGGTCCAGGTACCTGAATCTCCCTCAATTGGAGCATCAGCCGTAAGTGTCGAATTAAATACATAGTCAAGTACCTGATCATCACCAGCCTTGGCGAGAGGATAGCTTGCTGTGGACACAAGAATAGAATCTATTGATTTACATCCGACACCATCGGAAAGAGTAACTTTATATTCAGTATTCCTCAAGGGTGTTGCAACCGGATTATAAATTGTCGAATCATTAAGAGTCTTACCAGGTGTCCACGTAAATAATCCTGAGCCCGCTGCTTTCAACTGAACCGAGTTGCCTGTACAGACTGTTGTATCGTTTCCAACCGTCAGAACTGGTTTACTGTTAAATTGAATATCTACTTTATCGGACGACTGGCAGGAAGTATTTGTTTCGGTCCAGACAAACTGGTAATCTCCCGGAAGGGTGACTGTTACTTTTGAATTGGAGCTGGTAGAATCGGGACTGAATGAAACAAGTCCGGGGCCGGTAAGTTTTGACCAAACACCGCTGCTTCCTGCAATTCCCGGTGTAGCATTCAGCCTGTATTCCAAACCGCAAAATATAGCATCAATGCCGGCATTCGCTGCGGGAATCTGTAGAAAATTAACGTCGACCGATCCACTGCTTAAACAGGTTCCGTTCTCTTCTGTCCAGGTGAAAGTGTACTGTCCAAAAGCAGAGACAGAAACTGAAGCACTGGCCGTATTAGCATCGGGACTAAAGACAGCTGTTCCTGGTCCTGCAGTAACTGTCCATGTTCCTATTCCTGAACTTGGTACTGCTTTAAGCAGAAAATCAGGACCGCAATTATTGCCACCGGTTCCGGCATTGGCAATCGGATTCTTGTTAAAATTTACAGTGATATTGGCGCTGCTCGAACATATATTATTCAATTCAGTCCATGTGAAAGTATATGAACCATATTCTGTAACGGATACAGATGCTGATGGTGTATTCGGATTAGGTGAAAATGTTGCTGCTCCGGGGCCTGCAGTCTTGGTCCATGTTCCGGCTCCGATACTGGGAACCGCCCCAAGAGTAAAGCTTAGATCACACATACTGCCTCCCAGGCCTGCATCAGCCGAAGGTATAGCATAAACAGTGTTTGTTATGGCAGGAGGAGTAACTGAACAGCCATTGGAGGCGGTTACTGTAACGTTCACTTTTTGTCCGTTTGTCAGTTCGTTAGTTGTAAATGTTGGAGAAGCCCCACCCTGTTTGCTGCTTCCGTTGATATTGAAGTCATAATTGGAACCACCTGCTGATGTAAAGGTCACATAGGTACCTGCACAGAAGATATTGTCGGCGTCAGAACTGGTGAGAACTCCTGCCGGGACAGGGAGGACAGTATTTGTAATGGCAGTCGAGGTGGCAGAACATCCGCCCGAATTGGTGACAATAACATCCAAAACTTGTCCATTAATAAGAGTGTCTGTAACATAGGTAGCTAACAAACCGTTCTGAGCTGTTATGCCTCCAATCCTGAAATTATAGTTAGTTCCGCCTGAAGCAAAAAATGTAACTGCCGATCCCTGGCAGCTTTTATTATTCGATGCTGAACTGTATAAGCCTGGTGATGGTACAGGAGTAACATTGTTAGTTATGCCGGTTGAAGTTGCTGAGCAACCGCTGTCGTTCGAAACAATTACATCGACAACCTGGCCATTCGTCAGGGAATTGGTCGTGAAAGTTGATGATGTGCCATTTTGGTAACTTACACCATCAATTCTGAAGTTATAAACCGTTCCGCCCTGAGCCGTGAAAGTCACGCTTGTTCCGCCGCAATATGTATTATCAGCATCCGAACTTACAATGGTAGGAACAGGTATCGTATTCATGGTAAGAATTATAGCAGTTCTGGTACTGCTTACACATCCTGTTGTTATGTTACGAGCCATGGCATAGTAGGTTCCGGCTAAAGCGGGAGTAAAACTGAGGCTCGCACTTTTGAGCAGCGTACCTCCTGAAGCTGAGTCATACCAATCGACAGTGGTGCCGCTAAGAACCGTACATGTAAGGGCGGGGATAGTGCCTGAAGCGCAATATGATTTATCACCGCCACTTACCGGTGCCTGTATAACAGGACAGGAACAGTTTGGAGCAGTAATTACTATACTGTTATCACACAAATTGCCATCAGTAACTTTAACCGTAATATTGGTGCCTGAAGGTACTCCGGTCACAGTCCATACATTACCTCCTGTGTTTGTAACAGCTCCAACGGTACTTGTGACGCTCCCTGAACTTACGGCAACTGCCAGTGAATAGGTCAGAAGGTCTGCCGAACAGGCAGGTGCTGAGGAGATAAAGATAAATGGCAAGGGATTGACAAAATTGGTAATTCCCGATGATGTTGTACTGCATCCGTTTGCATCAGTGACAATTACATCAACAACCTTACCATTACTCAAAGATGTTGTCGAAAATGTCTGGGAACTTCCTGATTGAGCAGTTGAACCTGAAATCCTGAAATTATAGAGTGTTCCTCCCCCACCCGTAAATGTAACACTTGTACCTGCACAGAAACTGTTGTCAGGTTCTGAACTAACCAGAGTTGGTATTGGCGGAGAAAAAACAGTGAGGGTGGCTGAGCCGGAAATTGTGGTCTGACAGGATGGAGCAACCTGGTAGGCAACATTTACAAGGTTATAATTGAAGACCCCGGCATTCGCGGTATTTGTTGCAAGTGTTGCTGAACCGCTTGCATTTATGGGGATTGTCGTCTGGCTTGAACCATTAATATTATATGTGACTACTACCGGAAAAGCCATAGGATTTGCAAAAGTAATCATGGGTGTACTGGCATGCTGGCAAACACTGGTGGTTCCGCTAATCGTTGCTGAAGGCGAAGGCAGCACAGTAACAGTCGTCGACACAGAAGCCGAAGGAGCATTGCACCCGTTAGCAGTAACACTTATCGTAGCTAGCCCGGAGAAACCAGGAGCCCAGGTTACAGTTCCGGTTGTACCCGTTCCGGATATAGTATTGCCGGTACCTGTCACTTGCCAGATGTAGCCAGTGGCATCGGAGGCTAAGGTTGTGTAGCTTGTATTCCCACTTCCCTCGCATATTGAGGAAGCAGCCGGAGAAATAGCAGAAGGTGTGCCAACGGTCGGAGTAACTGTTACCGTTGCACTCCCAGTAAGAAGATTAGGACATGAAGGGACAGTCTGATAAGCTGCACTTACCAGGTTATAAACAAAAGTTCCGGGAGTGGCTGTCGAAACCGCAACAGTTGATGAACCGGATGCCGCAACATTAATGGATGACTGACCTGCACCATTTATATTGTATGTTATCGCAACCGGTAAGGCCATGGCATTCGTGAAAGTAATTGAAGGCGCGGCAGCATTTTGACACACCGTTGCTGACCCGCTGATGCCAGCCAGAGGCGTCGGTCTTACAAGTACTGTTGTGGATGAAGCCGATGAGGGACCATTACATCCTGTTGCCGTTACACTTACAGTTGCTGTACCTGAGAAATCAGGCGCCCAGGTCACTGTACCCGAAGAGCCTGTGCCTGAAATACTATTTCCTGTTCCGGATACTGACCAGTTGTAAGCGGTGGCATTTGAGGAAGAGGTTGAATAAATTGTATTAGCACTTCCCTGGCAAATAGTTGATGATCCAGGCGATGGAACTGAAGGAATACCTACCGTAGGTGTTACTGTTAATGATATCGCATTAGATGTTGCCGGACTTCCTGTTGCACATGTTGCAGCGGAAGTCATTACAACCGTTATAGCATCCCCCTGGCTAAGCGTTGCTGTTGTATATGTCGCTCCTTTTTCATTGAGTATGTCTATACCTCCCTTTTTCCATTGGTAGGCGGGTGTTAATCCTCCGTTAACAGGTGTGGCTGTAAAGGTAACTGAAGTTCCGCTGCATATCGTACCTGATGGATTAGCTGCAATAGCTACACTTGCCGGAACCGCCTGATTAACAGACATTGTTATCCCTGATGAAGTAGCAGGACTCCCCGTCGAACATGTAACAGATGATGTCATTTCCACAGTCACCACATCTCCGTTTACAAGTGTTGTGGTAATAAATGCAGGATTATTTGTGCCGGCATTTATTCCATTTACTTTCCACTGATACGATGGTGTCCCTCCTCCATTAACAGGAATTGCCGTAAACTGAACTGATGTACCCGGACAAACTGCTCCTGAAGGCGTAGCTATAATGCTGACACTGGCAGGGAGATTGGCGGTGACAGACATTGTTAGGTTGTTGGAAGTGGCCGGACTGCCTGTGGTACAGACAACTGATGAAGTCATCTCAACTGAAATAACATCTGAATTCGAAAGAGTGGAAGATATATATGTTGCGTTTGTTTCACCGGTTATCGTAATACCATTTTTCTTCCATTTATAGGCTGGTGTTAATCCTCCGTTTACAGGTGTAGCTGTAAACGTTACTGAAGTAGCAGAACAGATTGCACCGGAAGGAGTGGCTGCGATGGACACACTTGCCGGAAGATTGGCTGTGACTGCAAGCGTTAAGGTATTCGAAGTTGCCGGACTACCAATGGCACAGGTGGCATCTGATGTCATGGTGCATGTAACTACATCACCATTTAAAGGATCATAAGTATATGAATTAATACTGGTTCCAACATTTAAGCTATTCACTTTCCACTGATAAGCGGGTGTAGGACCTCCATTCACTGGTGTGGCTGTAAAAGTTACAGCAGTACCTGCACAAACAGCACCTGATGGCAAGGCTGCGAGAGTAACACTGGCAGGCAGGTTTGGGTTTACAGCCTCGGTCAGGATGTTTGAAGTTGCAGGATTCCCTGAAGTACATGTGGCGTTGGAAGTTACCACGCATGTAACAACATCGTTGTTTAAAGGGGAATAGGAATAACTATTACTGCTTGTGCCAACATTTGAACCATTCACTTTCCACTGGTATGCAGGTGTGAGCCCCCCGTTGACTGGTGTTGCAGTAAAGGTGACTGATGTACCTGCACAGACCGTACCTGAGGGCGAAGCTGCAATACTCACACTTACAGGCAGATTAGGATTTACTGACATTGTCAGGGTGCTGGATGTTGCAGGATTGCCTGTAGCACATGTGGCATTGGAAGTTAGTATGCAGGTTACCGCATCAGTGTTCGCAGGAGCATAAGAATAATCCGCACTGTTTGTTCCGACATTGAAACCATTTACCTGCCACTGATATGCAGGATTTGTCCCGCCATTTGTTCCAGAAGCAGTAAATGAAACTGACGTTCCAACACAAACTGCACCAGCTGGGACGCCAGCTATGCTTATACTGACCGGAAGATCAGGATTGACTGTTATGTCCTTATTGACAGTTTGAGGACCAGTATCATCAGTTACAGTCAGCGACACGGTTATCGTTCCTGCCCCGGTATAAGTTACAGTATGCGGGCCTACAGTTGCAGCGCCCGAAGGAGAAGAACCTGTTCCAAAACTCCATGAATAGGTCGGAGTCCCGGTTATATTGCTTGTGTTATCAGTAAATGTGATACTTGAACCACTGCATACCGTAGAACTACTGACTGTAAAATCAACAGTCAGCTGACCCAGAGCTTTCGCTGGAAAAATTAAAATCAAACAAGCCAGGAAGATAACTTCTGTGAGTTTGGTTTTAAAATTTTTTATGACATTCAATCCTGAACAGGCTTTCATATAAATGTTTATGTCTTAAATTATCTCAGCACATGTTTAAAATAAAAAAGGCAAATCTTTAGGAACATAATATCCAAAATAAGCCGTAAAGATTGCAATTTATAGAAAATCTATTACTATAAAAACTCATTCCACTTAAAAAAGGATAACTCCTTATTAGTAAAAATCACGACTGATTACATGCTTTCGCCCCGTCAGTCACATAGCAAGTAACTAACCAAGATGGTTCTTTCCATTAGTTATCAGGCTATTATAAAGCTTTACATAAAAAATCAACCCTTACATGTTTTTACCACATGTAATAATATTAAGGTTGCTCAATATATTGCAAAGCATAGTCTGATCACATACAGATTTCAAATATAATGATTACGCAGAAATGTCTGCCCTCTTTTTTGATTTAGTCGTGGAAACTGTACATAAAATAATAAATAAAGGTCTGAAAATATCAGCCCTTGAAGATGAAAAAAGGGTTTGATGAAAATCCCAACAGAGACGATACCAGTGATAAATCAGATTTCTCCGTCACATACCAGGAAATACACTTTTTTATTAGAGGATATTCAAAAAAATTAAAATGGCTTAAAATTATTACCCTTAACATCCTATTTTATAGCCTGCAGCCATGCCGAAGCCATTAACTGGGCTCCTGCCAGGGAAGGATGAACACCATCACCAGTCCAGTAAACTCCCGGAGCATGTTTTTGAGCCTCATCGAAGATTTTCTGGAAAGGAATGAATATAGCGTCAAACTGATCAGCAATCTCTTTGGCAGCTTTTTGATAATCGTAAAATTCAGGGTACCACTTGTCATCAACAGCCTTTACCCCAGGTACGGCAAATGGTTCACAGATAATTAACTTAATATCAGGAAGGGCTTTTTTTGTTCTTTCGAGAAGTGCAATATAATCCTTCCGGTAGATTTCGACGGTTCCATTGTACTGACCGTTAAGCTTATGCCAGATATCATTTACTCCTATCAGAATACTCAGAATATCGGGTTTTATATTCAGGCAATCACTGTCCCACCTCTCGGCAAGCTGATATACTTTATTTCCGGAAACGCCCTTGTTATAAATTTTGAGATCGAGTGAAGCATGTTTTTCGAGTAGTGATGCTGCAGCAAGAACTGAATAACCTGATCCCAGGGCCCATGGATTATTGGAAGAATTATCATCTCTCTTCCTGCCTGCATCGGTTATTGAGTCGCCCTGAAACAGAATGGTATTACCAGACCCAATCCTGGTTTTATGATATTCGCCCCCGGCTACGGATGCCGAAAGTATTTCGGGTATGCTTACTGCAAGTAGACTGCCCAATGCTGCTTTTTTTATGAATTCACGCCTGTTATTGCTACTGTTTTTTTCCATATTCAATTTAATAATATATTGTATTTCATCTGTTCAGTAAGAAGGCTAAATCGAACTATCTACAACATAACCTTTTCGGTAATCTCTTGTCAGCAACTTGTCTGCTTCGGAATCATTTATGAATTTTTCACGAACTCCGTCGAACTTCAACCCACGTCCCAGCCTGTACGATATGTTTGCCATCTGCGGCAGTGATGAAGAGAGGAATCCCTCTTTTATATCGCAATGAAGAGTCTCGTTATTTCCTGATCTGATTGCATCGATAAAGTTCGCATAATGGTCTGCACCTCCGGGGGCAGCCATGTATGACTGCTCTGCAGCTTTACTTTCGGCAGTTTCTGAACCTGCAAATGGCTCCTTTTCACGTTTGCGGAAAGCTCTCCATTTACCACCATCAATCTCGAGGTAGCCATCAGTACCGTAAAATATGTTTCCGATTCTTATTCCCATTTCAGATTCATCGTTGGTAAATCTTCCCCTTGTTTCAAATTCAAGCATCTTGCCGTCACTGTACCTGAAAAGTGAAGTTTGTGTATTAGGAGTCTCCTGTGCACATTCAGCAGGGTTGATACCATAAAGCCCACCCATTGAAAATACCGATACCGGATGTTCGTTTTTATTCAGTCCCCAGCGGGCGATATCAAACTGGTGAGGCCCCTGATTGCCGGTGTCCCCATTGCCGGTATTCCAGAACCAATGCCAGTTATAATGTACGCGCTTCTCATTGTAAGGATGAAACTCTGCCGGACCTACCCATTGGTCATAGTGCAGGCTTGCTGGTGGTTCAGAATCTTTTGCAATTCCAAAAGAGTCTCTCGGCTTATAGCAAAGTCCCTTTGCCATAAACACATCGCCAATTCCTCCCTCATGCATGAACTTAATAGCATTCATAACACCAATTATCGAACGGTTTTGAAGACCAGCCTGAACCCTTACATTATATTTCCTTGCAGCTTCAACCATTTTTCTGCCTTCAAAAATATTATGGCTGGCAGGCTTTTCAACATAAACATTCTTGCCTGCCTGGCAAGCCCATATGGTAGCAAGAGCATGCCAGTGGTTGGGAATAGCAAATGAGACAGCATCAATATCTTTGTCGTCAAAAACTTTACGCAGGTCCCATTCTGTTGTTGGTACAATCCCTGTTTTGTCGGAAATGATTTTTGACTTCTCAGCATAATACTGTTCGTCAACATCGCAAATTGTTTTCAGCCTCAGGTTTTTGTCAGAGGCCAGAGCACACCAGCTGCTGATATGTGTTCCTCCCTGGCCCCGGATACCAACCACCGCCAGATTGATCCTCTCATTCGAACCAATAATTGATGAATATGAGCGGGCACTTAAGCCTTTTCCGCCGATTGCCAGTCCTGCAGCGCCAAGGACTCCAGTCCTGATAAACTCCCTTCTGTTTGCCATTGTAATACTATTTTTTAAAATTAATATCCTTATTACTTTTTGAATTCAATTTTAAACCCTGTTACCTGCCAATCAGGCAATACCGATGGCTTTTTGATTATAAGTGCGTCAGCAGTCTGTTTCCAGCTTAACCTGCAGTCAATACCTGTCATTTTAACTGATTCGATTGTTTTGCCATTCAGTTTGGATGATTTCCCCAACGACCTGATAACAATATCTGAATCAGGTTTCCCAAGGCAAAAGGCATAGAGCGTTTCACCTTTTGTGGCGAACCTGATATCTTTTGAGGTATAGCCGAAATTTTCATCGAACATCCCAAGCTTTTTAACTACCTTCCCTTCAGGTTTTTCTCCATATATTTTCCATGGACGAGTGCCGTAAATGCCCTCACCGTTAGCTGAGGTCCAGATACCTATTTCATCTAGTATTTTAAGCATATCGGGTTCAAGATCGCCTTCTGGGGTCTGAACTATATTGAGGAGAAGATTTCCATTTTTACTTACAATATCAACCAGCATTTGAATAACTTCAGTTGATGTTTTATACCTCTGTCCGGTCCTGTAGAACCAATCACCAACAGAGGTGTCAGTCTGCCAGGGATATTCAATAATTGTATCTTTAACGCCTCTTTCTAGATCTTCAACCCAGAGCCCGCCCGACGGTTGTTTACAGGTATAAACTGACTCAAGCTTTCCTTTGTTCTTTGCAAGGTCCTGATTGTAAAAATGAGCAATCAAACTCCTGCCAACGTCTCCAAAAGGCATCCTGCTGTCCGAATAGAGCAAATCAGGATGATAATTATCGATGAGCTCCTTAATACATCTGTACCATTCGAGCTGAAATGCAGGATTTTTTGTAAGCCAGTCGTTATCGTCCGGCGCAGCTGCGGCATGATACAGATCCTGATTGTTAAGGTCATTACCATCATAGGGAACACCAGCCTTTGGCCCAGCTTTGTCGGACCCATGGGCCGACTGGTACCAGGTATAGCTGGCCCCCAGATGCTCAGATACGCCGAACCTCAGTCCCTGCTTTTCGGCTGCCTTCTTCCATATTCCTACCACATCCTTTCCAGGCCCCATATTGGCTGCATTCCATCTGTTAATCTTTGAATTCCACAGGAAGAAATTGTCGTGATGAGTACCCATACTGACAAAATATTTTGCACCTGCCTTTTTGTAAAGTTCCATAAGTTTATCAGGATCCCATTTCTCGGCTTTCCAGAGAGGAATAATATCCTTGAATCCGAATTCGGAGGGATGACCATAATGTTCAATATGGTACTTGTAGGCAGGATCACTTTCCTGGTACATCCTTTTAGCATACCAGTCGCCCTGGCGTGGAACCGCCTGTGGTCCCCAGTGAGCCCATATTCCAAATTTTGCATCCCTGAACCAACCGGGACATTCAAACTGTTTTAGTGATGCGTCAGAAGGTTTGAATGGGCCTTCATCCTTCCTTTGCTTTTCCATTTTGGGGAAAGCTGTTCCCGGAAATAAAAACAGGGAGAGAACAATTACTTTAAGAGTTTTAAAAATACCTGATTTCATAGTTGATTTTATTGAATTGGATTTCACAAGAGATAGAGTGGGTGTATTTTAATTGGATAGATGATTATTTTGTTGGCAGTTTATACCACTTTTTAGCATTATCATGGTATATCTT
>CAIPJU010000337.1 GCA_903865465.1 uncultured Bacteroidota bacterium | reverse complement strand
ATCTCATCGTTGATTTCGTTGAAATTTTGTGGTGATTTTTGTCCGCTGATATTTGCAGATGTCCAACCAAATTTTTTTCCCATATTTATAGAGAACATCAGGGAAATAAGCCAGAAAAAACAATAGAATACTCCGGGGATATCAAATTTTTCACTAATCAGAATAATCTCTTTTTCACGGGGAAATTTTCTTAAAACAATGACTATGGCTATAATACCGATAGGAATATTTATCAGGAATACCCACTGCCAGCCAAAGTTAGCAGTAATCAGTCCTCCAAGTGGCGACCCCAAAGCAAACCCGACCGCAGCGGCAGTACCCAGGATACCAAATGAAAACCCGCGTTTTTCGGGTGGAAGAAACCTTGTAATGATAGCTGAAGGCACTGTATACAGAACAGCCCCACCCAGGGCTTGCAATAAGCGTGAGAATATCAGCATGTATAATGTGGATGATATACCACAAAGAAGTGACCCGGCAATAAATACTACATAGCCGGCAATAAAGAGTTTAATTAATCCTACCCTGTCTCCCAGTTTTCCAAAAAAGGGAATGGCGCTGGTTAATATGAGTAAATACACGATTACAATCCATGAAACACCTTCAATACCCACATCAAAAGATTTGGAAATTGCAGGTAGTGAAATGTTTACAATATAATTATCCAACATACACATGAAGGCTGCAAAAGCGATACTATATAATATCCAACGCTGTTTTGCAAGATCAATAACCATTTTCTGATCAGAATCTGTATTTATCATAAGCAGCTCCTATTCCGGCATGCGGATTTTAATATTGTTGCTGAATTGCGTTTCTAAGCTACAGGCGCAAAGTCTGTAGCCGTTGTCAAAATTATATTGTCTGAAACAGTATCCCCTTTCAACATCACCGGTTAAGAGAATTTGATTGTTATTTATCTCTGCTCCAAAAGAATCCGGGGATTTGGAAAGTCCTGAACCTATTGCTTTCAGATAACTTTCTTTAATTGTCCAGATATTGTAGAAATAATTAAGTTGTTCTGTTCTGTGCTGTCTGCAAAACTGTTCATCGTCTTACATTCATTTTCAGTAAAACAATCCTTTGCAATACTTAAGTCTATCGGCTGCACCATTTCTATATCTATCCCTACAGGTAATTCGGATACAGCACAAACTGACCAATCACCGGAATGTGATATATTAAAATTAATACCGGAAGAAGAGTTATAAAAAGGTTTTCCGTTTTCATCATGATCAATCAAAATTTCCGAAAAATTCAAATGAAGTTTTTCAGACAATACTATCCTTGCCAACCAATCTCCGGCAAGTGATCTAATTGCATCTTCAGCATGAAGGAATGAATTTATATGCTCCCTTCGCTCAGAATTTAAATAAGGATACATTCTGTCGAAGTAAAACATTTCATACATTCTGCCTGCGGGGGTAGCATATGTCTCCACCATGAGATTTTAATTGAATTATCCATGTCATACTATCACCATTTTTTCGCGAACCATTTTGCAATAGCCATAATTGTGAGCATGGGTGGAAGTCCTGGCGACTCTGGTAAAATGCTTGCATCACATACAAAAAGGTTCTCAATTTTTGTCTGCAAGTTTTTATCAACCACAACCCCAATAGCCGCAGATGCCCCGTTATGCCCGCCATATATACCTTCCCGCTTTTGAATTGTGTCGGACTTAGCTCCGGCAACCATTAAAAGGTCTCTTGCTGCCTCTCCTCCATTATCAAGACGTTTTCTGTCCTGTGCAGTGGCTGTTTTAGAGAAGGTACCGTCAGGAAAGATTCTTCCCTTTGCCTCATCTCTGATTTTGACTATTACGGCAAACAAATTATTGTTCATATAGGCATCTACATTGTCCTTAAGATAATATTTCAGTTTGCTTTTATCCTTTAAGGAACCTGTAGAATGCATAAATCCTTCTTTCTCCAAAAACTCCGTGTTAACAAGTTGCATTGGCGGTTCATGTGATAAATCAATATCGGGAGTAATGCCATAATAAAACTCGCAAATATCAATGAATAAATTTTGCCCGGCATTTTTAATGCCTGAGTTCTGCAGGATAACCGGGGATTTAATTCCGCCTGCTGCCAGGACGATAGAATTACCATAGTATTTAACAGT
>CAIPJU010000336.1 GCA_903865465.1 uncultured Bacteroidota bacterium | reverse complement strand
GGCACTAAAACTCTCAGATGAAACCATTGGCGTTTCATCAACAATAACAGATAATCAATTTACATGTTCAAAGGAGAAGCGGGATTTTAACGATTTATCACCGCTTATGATAAAGGGTCTTAAAATCAGGGATATATTTGAATCAAAGCTGAATACAGGAATCGTTCACACCCTGAAAACAGCTATTCTGAATGCAGCTTCCTCTACTCTTATCGATAAGGGGGATTACAGGATAATTGAGGACCAGGATCCTGTTCAGATGATGGACCTTAACAGCAAGAAGACAATTACAATAGTAGGTGCATTTCAAAGTTATATAAGAAAAATATCTGTAACCGGGAATAAATTGTTTATCCTCGAAATAAATAAAAATGCCCTCGATGATCAATATCAGAAATATTATATCCCGGCGCAAGAATTCAGAAAGGTGATACCATCTTCTGATATTGTGATCATAACAGGGCAGACCCTGGCAAACGGAACTATTGATGAACTGCTTGATGCAGTATCTCCGGGAACAAAAGTGATAGTATCGGGTCCTTCAGTCAGTATGATTCCAGATATATTATTTGCAAACAAGGTAAATATTATAGGGGCAATGAAGATCACAAATCCCTCACTCTTGTTTGATGTTGTCGGAGAGGGCGGGGCAGGTTATCATCTGTTCAGATATTGCGCCAAAAAGATATGTATAATAAGAAAAGATGGCTAACAGGCTCAGCGAAAAATGGATAAAGGCATCCATTACGGGAACCATTTGGGCTGCTTCGGAGATTGTTCTCGGAAGTTTCCTGCATAATCTGAAGGTTCCTTTCAGCGGAAACATACTGACGGCAATAGGGATCATAATTCTTATTTCCATTAGTTACAAATGGAATGATAAAGGGCTTTTCTGGCGCTCGGGAATAATCTGCGCCCTTATGAAAACTATGTCTCCCAGCGCTGTAATCTTCGGGCCGATGATAGCTATTTTAACCGAATCGCTTCTGCTTGAATTTTTTGTCCGGCTTATTGGAAGAAATATTCCGGGCTACATTGTCGGCTCCATGTTTGCCATGTCGTGGAACCTTTTTCAGAAGATTATCAACTACATTATTTTCTACGGATCAAACATCATAGGAGTATATACCGACCTGATAAACTATGCCCGGAAGCAGCTTGTTATCAAAACCGAGATAGTCTGGCTTCCAATTATTGTACTTCTTGTGGTTTACGCCCTGTTCGGTGTTTTTGCTGCAATTATGGGAATCAGGATCGGGAGGAAGCTTAACCGGGAATCAGAAAGAATCCCGGAATTTGTACCTGAAAAGAGCACAGATAAAATTCCGGTGAAAAAAGAAGATCTTTTCTCTTATTCCCTGCTCTGGCTGCTGCTTGATTTATTTCTTTTGTTATTCTCTTTTTACCTGTTGAACAGGAGCGCCTGGACAGTATGGAGTCCGGCAATTACCGCAATAATAATTATCTGGTCATTAAGATACAGGAGGGCATTGAGGCAGCTTGCCAGACCTAAATTCTGGATATTTTTTGTCTTTATAACACTGATTACTGCCTTTCTTTTTACAAGGACAGAAGGTGAAAATTTACTTCAGAAAGGATTGCTGGTTGGGATACAGATGAATTTCAGGGCAGTTGTCATCATAACAGGATTTTCAGTCCTGGGGACTGAATTATATAATCCCGTGATAAGGAAATTTTTCCTTTCAACTTCATTCAGAAACCTTCCGATGGCACTGGAACTCTCTGCCGAAAGCCTGCCTTCATTTATTTCAGCCATACCTGATTTCAGAACGCTTTTACGGGATCCGGTTTCGGTATTTTCAGTCGTAATCACCAATGCTGAAAAACGTCTCGAGGAGATCAGGAATAACTCCCTGCATCAGAAGAAAGTTTTTATTATAACAGGATCTGTTGGAGAAGGGAAGACTGAACTTGCAGGAGAAATTGTTTCATATTTAAGGGAACATAAGGTAAAAGCCGGTGGAATATTATCTGAAAGAATAATAACCGATGGAGTTACGACCGGATATAACCTTATTGATATTGAGACAGGTAGTTCTGTTGCCTTCCTCAGGCAGGACCAGAAGTGCGGACCTGAGAAAATCGGAAGATTCTTTATCTCTCCTGAAGGTATTGATACGGGAATAAAGATCTTATCCACATTGGTTTTATCCGACACCCAGGTAATTATCATTGATGAGGTAGGACAACTTGAACTTAACAATGGAGGCTGGGCCGCTTGTATTGATGACCTTCTGTTAAAATCCGATGCCAAAATTATTATGACAGTCAGGGAATCGAGGTTAGAGGAGATAATTAAAAAATGGAATCTCGTTCCGGTCATTTTCCATGTCAGTGAAACCGATTATTTAAAATCCGGGTCAGCCATTATCGAGTATTTAAAATCATCAAAGAAACAACAGAATATTCTTAAACATATTAACAGTGGGCGCCAGAATGAGAAACCTAATTTTAATTATCATGATTTTCTTTTTCTCTGCAACGGGAAGCAGGGGAGAGCAAAATGGTGTAAAACCCGTACGTGGTACCTGGATTAATTTTGCTTACCAGGATGAGAGGAATAAATATATGAACCCCGAAGGAGTTGACGCCACATCGCCTGAACTGTGGAGACTGAAAGTAAAGGAGCTCTCTGGCATGGGGATAGAATATTTGATTATCATGTTTGTTGCCAATGAGGGGAAGTCATTTTATCCTTCCAAATTCATGCCAGCGGCATATCCTGCAGGAAGGGAAAGTCCGGTTGAGTCTATTATGAACGCTGCCGATGAAAATAATCTGAAAGTATTCATGAGCACAGGGTGGGCAAAGGACCAGGATGATAATCCCGGGTTGCCCGAAACAAGAGCTGTTCAGTTAAAAATAATGCATGAAACGGCAAAACTCTATTCAGGGCACAAATCATTTTATGGGTGGTATCTGCCATGTGAGGATGTTGTGGGACCATATCTTTCACAGAAAGCGGTAGATGCCGCCAATGAACTGACTGCTGAGGCAAAAGGGATAACGCCAAAAGCTAAAGTCATGATTTCACCCTATGGACTTCGTTTTGCAAAATTCGATGACGGGAAATTTGCTGATCAGATAGCAAAACTCAAAGTTGATATTATTGCCTACCAGGATGAAATTGGTTGTGTTGTTGAACCAACCCCTCTTCCTCACATGAAAGAGAACTTTAAGCAGCTACGGGAAGTTCATAATAAAACATCAATAGAGTTATGGGCCAACGATGAATCATTTACCTGGGAGAAAGGGCTGAATGTCCGTCCATCGGCATTGATTCCGGCTCCATTTCCAAGATACCTGTCACAACTTGCCGGTGTAAGCAGCGCCGGTGTTGATGAGGTTGTAAGTTTTGCTATTTGCGGTATCTACGACAAGCCGGGATCCTCAATTCCAATTGGGGAACCAGTTCTTGCAACCAAAGCATTCAGCGATTATATGGATTGGAAAGGGGGAAAAGGAAGATGGCCACTGCTTGCCGCCACCTTTAACTCTGACATTAAACATGATGCGATATCAAAGCCTGTTTCCTTTAAACATGAACCAGCCGCCCCATTTTCTTCAGGGAACCTTACCGATGGAAACCTTGGCACTGAAATTAATACCGATAAAAACTGGTTGGGATTTGAAAAAAGTGACATGGTAGCAACGATTGATCTGGGTAAAAAAGAGGGTATTAAGGAACTGGCTGCCAGGTTTCTAAGCTATAAACTTAAGGGTATATTTCTCCCAACCCTTGTTGAATTCTCAATCTCCGACGACGGGAAAAATTACAAAACAATAAAGACGGTAACAATGGATCAGTATCTGAACGACAGGTACGATTGCTGGATAGATGTGGCCTGGTCGGGTAAGGTAGATGCAGCGGCGCGATTCGTAAGAGTCTGGGCCGTTAATGGAATCGGGCAATGGATTTATTCGGATGAAATTTTAGTGAATCCGGCATACTGAAACTGCGGAATCTACATCATCGCAGATAATAAGAAAACTTACACAGAGGAAAAACTGAGGTGTCACAGAGTTACACAGAGACTGCATGACAGCCTCTGTGTAATGATATTATATTTACTGTAATACTTTGATTTCCAAATGTGAAGAATATTTGGAATCGTGGTAGATCCTCTCTGTTGCTTTCTGGAAATCGTTGTCGGAACATTTGTAGATATTTACAAACTTCTGGGGATTCCTGTCGGCCAGAGGGAACCATGAATTCTGAATCTGTATCATAATCCGGTGTCCCTTTTTGAAGGTATGGGCAACATCGGCAAGGTCAAATTTTACCTCGCTTACCTTGCCGGGAACAAAGGCTTCAGGCTTTTCGAAGCTGTTGCGGTATCTTCCCCTGAAGATGTCGCCTCTGACCAGCATCTGGTAGCCACCATACTGAACCTTAGTTTCTGCGCCTTCAGGTTTTTTAGTGCCATCGGGGAGCACATCAATCAGCTTAACAACAAAGTCAGCATCAGTTCCTGTTGTTGAGACAAAGAGATCTGCAGTCAATGGTCCTGTAAGAGTGACATCCTCGGATAGTGTATCGGTCTGGTATACCATTACGTCAGGACGTTTTGCCACAAATCGCTGATCATCGGTCATATATGCGGTTGTTCGTTCAGTATGGATACCATCGGTATATGGAACAGGTTTCATAGGGTCAGAGACATATTCATCGAAACTGACTCCTGCTGCCGGAACGTTAAACTTAATGCCTCCCCCGGGTTGGAGATAAAGACTCTTCTGAACTGTGTTCTTTGGCGGCCATGTTTCAAAGTTATGCCATTCATTTTTCCCTGTTATAAACATTAATGCCTCAGGGAAATTCTCGCTGCCCTCATCCTTCAGAAAATAGTCGAAAAAGTGCTTCTCAGTCTCCTTGAACTTTTCATTCGCATCAAGGCCCCAGTAAATGTTACCAAGGTTCTTAGCTTCACCGAAAGCCCATTCGCCATGCGACCATGGTCCCATAACTATGGTGTTTTTCGTAGCCGGGGGATTTTGTTGTTCAATGGCCTTGTAGGTATGAAGAGCCCCGTAAAGGTCCTCAGCATCGAACCAACCACCTACTGTCATGACTGCAGGTTTTACATTTTTCAGGTATTGGCGTGGATCTCTCGATTTCCAGAAATTATCATAATCGGGATGAGCAAAGGCATCATTCCAGAATTTAACACTGTCGCCCAGATACTTCGGTGAGAGGTTTTTTATTGATCCCGCTGAAAGGAAAAAATCATAACTGTCGACAGTAGGATATGTAAAGCCAGGGAATCCTTTCCTGGAAGGTGTTCTGAAATCGTGGCCGAAGCTGAAATAAAAGCTGAAACAATCGAGAGGGAAGAAGACCCCGTTGTGGTGGAAGTCGTCACCAAGGAACCATGCTGTTACCGGAGCCTGAGGTGATACAGCCTTTACCGCCGGATGAGCGCCTATTAGCCCCATGGTGGAGTAAAAACCAGGGTAGGAGATTCCAAAGATTCCTACATTGCCATTGTTGCCTGATACATTTTTAATAAGCCAGTCAACAGAGTCCCATGTGTCAGTTGATTCATCAATATCCTTGTTGCTTTTTCTGTCGGCTATTACAGGACGGATATCTTCAAATGACCCTTCGCTCATGTAGCGTCCACGGACATCCTGGAAGACCATTATATAGCCTGATTCTGCGTAACGGGCATATACCTGCATGAAGAAGTTGTAACTATCAGGCCCGCCCGGTTCAATATCGTAGGGTGTGCGGTTTATAAGAATGGGATATGTTTTAGTGCTGTCTTTCGGGGTGTATATTGAAGTAAAGAGCCTTACCCCATCGCGCATGGTAATATAGACCTCTTTTTTATTTATCTTTTGTTTCAGGGCTTCAGGGCTACCCGCCGGGGCCTCGATTGGCTTTCGGCTGAAAACCAGGTCAAGGGTCTGACTGCCCTGGACTATGGCACCTGTTATCTGAGAGTAGGCTGCATCTACCTTACCCGTATATTTTAATCCAGCTCCATCGTGGGTAAAGGAAAAATCGGGAAAGGTAAAGGTGGTTGAGGTTGAGGGGATGTTATTGGCCCCCTGGTCGGGGCTGTCCCAGGTTGAGGAATAACCATCAGCAGTAGTTTTCACATGCAGGTTTATACGAAGTTCAATTCCCTGGACTTTGGCTTTTCCATACCAGTCGCCCTCGACTGACTGGGCAGAAACAACAGATTGCAATAGTATCATCATTGCAGAAATGATGAAGAGGAGAGTGGTTTTTCTTAGAGGTTTCATATGGTTATTTTCTGAATATTAAACAACGGAAAGACGCTAAAGATAATACTCTGCTGCAAAAGTGCAGTTTAAATTACAGGTTTAATCTCATTCAGGATCCTGTAAGTAACTGTTCTGAACTTTTCATGTATTTTATGGATGTTTGTGGGGTACATCTGCAAAAGTAATACTGCAGTAAAATCGTTCGAAGGATCAACCCAGCCATAGGTATCCCAGAAACCTCCAAAGCCGTAGGAACCTTTTGGCATGGGTCCTTCCGCAGCTCCTTTTTCGTTTGTGACCCAGGCAGCAAAGCCCTGGTCCGAGGGACCTGTTTCAAATGGAGTCTGTTTCGAGAGCATCATCTCTACATATTCCGAACCGAGTACTCTTTTACCATTGTAAATTCCTTTATTCAGCATCATCTGAAGAAACCTGGAGTAATCTTCGGCTGTGGAACAGAGGTCAGCACCTCCAGAAAAATATCTTCTGGTCATAATCAAGGGATATTTAGTATCAGGGTAGGAGGTTGGTTCCAGTCCTGTACCACCTGTTGCAGGCTGATATGGAGCCACAAGCCTGTACTGTTCATTTTCAGGGATTACGAAGAAGCTCTCTTTCATCTCAAGAGGATCCAGTATGTTCTTTTTGATATACTGATCGAACCTCATTCCTGAGATTTGCTCAATCACCACTCCCAGAACATCATAACTTAATCCATATAAATATTTTTCGCCCGGTTTGAAAAGCAGAGGCAATCGGGCTATCCTCTGTATATTTTCGAGTGATGTTCTGTCGTCATCCTCAAAACCTTCACTAATATTATTTTTGATTACCAGGGCATTATAATTATCATCCTGAAAACCGTAACCGATTCCGGAGGTATGGGTAAGCAGCTCCCTGATGGTTATTTTACCCTTGCATGGGACAGATTCAAAACCTGAATCGGGCAGAACTTTTGTTAGTATCTTAAGATCACTGAATTCGGGTATATACTTTGAAACATCATCATCGACCGATAGCAGACCCTTCTCGCAAAGCTGCAGGACCGCCACTGCTGTCAGCCCTTTTGTCATTGAGGCCATCCGGAAGATATCGCTCTTTGCCATTGGGATATTTTCCCCGATGTTCCTGAAGCCATAGGCCTTATGAAAGAGCTCCTTCCCATACCGGCTTATGTAAACAACAGCTCCGGGAATCTCACTGTTCTTTACAGCAGAATTGAGAAGTGAATCGATTATTTTTTCTCCTTTGGTGTTTACTCCTGAACTGTTTTGTTTCACTGTATTGCAGGAAAAAAGCAAAATGGTAATTAAAATAAGGCAGTAAGTATTGAGGATGCTTTTCATTTTTTGGCGGGATAATGTACAACAATGTTAAGGCTTTCCAAATTAGGGAACAAATAGCATTTCCGCAAGTGAATTTCAGGTGAGTTATTACATATCCAGCAGGGCCTTCCCTGAATCGCGCATCAGGGTTAATGACCATCGCGCAATAACGATTGAACCAAGGATACCTCCAAGGGCATCGAGCCAGATTATATTAAAGGTGAGAGCGGCAGTTAATCCGATGATAGCCGTTATGCTGGTAAGTGCATCGGCGATGACATGAACATAAGCTGCCCTTATGTTATTGTCACCCTCTTTTTCTTTATGATGAAGCAGGAAAGCACTTGCAATATTCACCAGCAAACCTATTATTGCCACCAGTATCGCTTCCCTGAAATTAATTACGGCAGGGGCGAGGATACGTTTAAATGCTTCTGCAAGAATTACTGTTGCGAATATCAGGAGAATTAGCCCGCTGCTATATCCAGAAAGGGAGAGTATTTTTTGTGAATTGCCTTCAAAATGGCTTGAGGCAGATACCTTTCTGACAAAAACATACGCCAGCCAGCTCATTCCAATTGCAAGGACATGGGAACCCATATGAATACCATCGGCAAGAAGTGCCATCGAATTGGTCTTTAGTCCGAAAAAGATCTCCACTGCCATGGTTATTGCAGTCAGGATAACTACCATTAGAGTCTTCCGTTCATATTTGAAATTTTTCTCAGCGTTCATTCTTTTTTTTTTGTGACCCATTTTAAAATCTTCTGATATTCATTTAACTAAACAGCATATCAGATTGATTTGTTTGCCTCAGAATGGTCTATTATGAAATGCATTAATCCTGATTTTTAGATAAATTTGTAGATAGGAAGATCAGACAGTTTTAATAATTAATTTACAGCAAGATGGAAATTTTTGGCAAACCTTCGATCAATCCGTTTTTCTTCTATACCGGAAAATCAGGCGGATATCTTACCTGGCTGATTCTGGCACTGGCACTTGCAGGCATCAAACTGCCCGGGTCGCACTCATGGTTCATCAATAATCTGGTTGGCGTATTCCTGCTACTGGCCGGACTGATGGTAATTCTGCTAAGTCTTATTAACCTCGGATCTTCTGTAAGCATTGGGTTACCAAAGGGAGATACAAAGCTTAAGAGTTCAGGGCTGTATGCTATTAGCAGAAATCCAATGTATATTGGAATGGGGCTGGTTACCATTGCTTCAATGGTCTATACCTTGAATTCATTTGTGTTTCTGGCTGGCATTTACAGCATCATTGTATACCATTTCATCATAATTGGTGAAGAGAAATTCCTGAAAGAGCGGTTCGGGAAAGATTATGACCATTACATGTCGAAGGTTGACAGGTATCTTTGAACATAAAATCAGAAAATTTGTTTCTGATTTAGTAAGAAAAGTGCCAGAAGACCTTTAACAAACGGTGATGGAACAAGTGAATAACAAAATGACTGTTGAAATATGGAGCGACATAATGTGTCCTTTCTGCTATCTGGGGAAAAGAAAATTTGAAGCTGCCCTTGAAAAATTTCCTGAAAAAGAAAATGTAAGTATTGTCTGGAAAAGCTTCCAGCTTAATCCTCGCCTTGAGACCGATACTACAATTACAATTCATCAGTATTTATCAGATATTAAAGGAATTGACCCTTCGAGAGCAAGAGCGTTAAATGAAACAGTCTCCGCCTCAGCAAGAGAGTTTGGTCTGGAATATAATTTTGACAAGGCAGTTGTGGCCAACACCTTCAGGGCTCATATTCTGCTTCATTTTGCAAAAAGACAGGGGAAACAGGGTGAGGTAGAAGAGAACCTATTCCGGGCCTATTTCACTGAAGGGAAAAACGTAGATGACCCGGAGACTCTCAGGGAGCTCGGCAGGAATGCAGGCTTAAATGTCGACAATCTGGCTTCTGCTATGGAGGATGAATCTTTCATCGATGAGGTGAGGGAAGATATCTACGAAGCCAGCCAGTTAGATATAAGAGGAGTGCCTTTTTTTGTATTTGACAGGAGATATGGCATCAGCGGAGCACAGGAACCTGAACTGTTCCTGCAGACACTTAACAAAGCACATTCTGAATGGAGGAAGAAGAACCCCGGAGCACTTCCCTGGGTAGAACAGGGTGAGAGTTGCAGCATCGATGGTGAGTGCATGTGATATTTTCTTTAACAAGAACAGATTTTATTTTTAATGACATTATAACAGTGAAGCTTTATGATTACTATTACAGGAGCAACAGGCAATTATGGAAGGCTGGTTATTGATTTTCTGCTAAAAAAAGGGTATCAGGCTGGTCAGATCAGGGCAGTGCTAAGAGACAGGTCAAAGGGTGAGGATCTGATGAAAAAAGGAGTTAAGATTGCTGTTGGAAATTATGATGATTATAATTCGCTTCTCACGGCTTTTGCCGGCACAGATAAACTACTTTTTATTTCGGGCAGCGATGTTGCCCGGCGCGGGAAGCAACACGAAAATGTAGTAGCAGCAGCAAAAGAGTGTGGCGTAAAGCATATAGTTTATACCAGTTTCCAGAGGATCAATGATACTGAAACCTCTCCGATTGCTCTGGTTGCAAGGGCCCACATAGATACCGAAAAACAGATTAAGTTGTCGGGAATGGATTATACTATATTAAAGAATACCCTCTATCTTGATGGGCTGCCCTCATTTCTCGGTAACAATGTTGCTGAGACAGGGATCTTTTTTCCGGCTGGTAAGGGCAGCGGAGCTTTCGCAACAAGGTCCGATATGGCTGAAGCTACTTCAGAAGTACTGAAAGGCCGTGGGCATGAAAACAAGGATTATCTGTTTAGTAACTCCGAAAGTGTGACATTTTCGGATATTGCTGACCTACTCTCAGGAATTTTCGGGAAGACAATAAAATATACCGATCCGGGAAATCAACTATTCCGTGAAACCATGGCAGTTGCTGGATTGCCTGAGCCGGTGATAGCGATTTTTGCTGGCTTCGGGGCAGCCATAAGTCAGGGAGAGTTTTCCGGAACCGGATTTGACCTGGAGAAGCTTTTAGGCAGGAACCCCGCGTCTGTTAAAGAGTTTCTGACAAATTACTACTCTTCGAACAGATGAT
>CAIPJU010000335.1 GCA_903865465.1 uncultured Bacteroidota bacterium | reverse complement strand
TATCGCGGTATGGGGTTTGTCATTCAAACCGCAGACCGACGATATGCGTGAAGCCCCGGCACTTGTGATTGTAAATAAACTTCTTGAAGCAGGAGCTAAGGTTAAGGTTTACGATCCTGTTGCGATGAAGGAAGCTTATCATCACTTTAGAGAAACGGTAACCTATGTTGAGGATCAGTATGAGGCTCTCATTGATGCCGACTGTCTTGCACTTGTTACCGAGTGGCCTGAATTCAGGTTTCCGAACTTCAAGATTATGAAGAAACTGCTCAATAAGCCTGTTATTGTTGACGGACGTAATATCTACGACAGGCTTGAAATGTCAAAAATCGGATTTGAGTACTTCTGTATCGGAATAGATACCAGTAAAATCTGACTATACGACAGCAGACTTTCCTTGTTTTGATCCTGGATTGGAATTCATTGACTTCTGCTGCCTGACATCTGATATTATAATCATATAATTTTATCTTTATACTCTGATCATAATGATACGTAAAAAAGTACTCGTAACCGGAGGTGCCGGTTTCGTCGGATCACATCTCTGTGAACGACTGCTCAGGGAAGGAAATGAGGTGGTATGCCTCGATAACTATTTTACCGGGCAGAAGCAGAATGTTGTTCACCTGCTCGATAACCCTTATTTCGAGCTTGTCAGGCACGATGTTACCATGCCATTCTTTATTGAGGTAGATGAAATTTTCAATCTGGCTTGTCCGGCTTCACCTATCCATTACCAGTATAATCCGATAAAGACCATCAAAACTTCTGTAATGGGAGCGATAAATATGCTGGGTCTGGCAAAGAGAATAAAGGCAAAAGTTTTGCAGGCTTCCACCAGCGAGGTCTATGGAGATCCGAAAGTGCATCCGCAGGTAGAAAGTTACTGGGGACATGTAAATCCAATAGGTCAGCGTTCGTGTTATGACGAAGGTAAACGTGCCGCAGAGACATTGTTTGTTGACTATCACAAACAAAATAAGGTAAGGATTAAGATCATACGTATTTTCAATACCTATGGTCCGAGAATGCACCCAAACGATGGGCGGGTTGTTTCTAACTTTATTGTGCAGGCACTTCATAATAAGGATATTACAATATATGGCGATGGTAGCCAAACCCGCAGTTTCCAATATGTCGACGACCTGATTGAAGGGATGATACGGCTTATGGCTTCGGGGGAAGAGTTCACGGGTCCCGTCAATATCGGAAACCCCAATGAATTTACTATAATCGAACTTGCCGAAAAGGTTATTAAATTAACAGGATCGAAATCAAATATTGTAAGGATGCCTCTGCCGTCTGATGATCCGACTCAAAGACAACCGGATATCAGTCTCGCTAAAAAGGAACTTGGATGGGAACCAAAAGTTCAGCTCGAAGAGGGATTAATTCGTACAATTGATTATTTTAAATCAATAGTTTGATTTTTCAGACCAAACAAATATCGATTTTTAAGTTAGGTGAAGCGATACAGTGAAAACTGTTATCGCTTTTTTTAGTAACTGAAAAAGCAGATTTTTGATATATAAAGGCGTTCAAGATTGAACAAAGCAATGTTTATTAATGTTAAAGAGGATAGATTGACTATCGTTAGCTTATAATTAATATGAACCTTAACTGAAATTTCCCTATGAAAAAAAATCTACTCCGCTTAGCTGTAATAATATTAATATTGTTTTACAGTCAAAATGCTTCTGAATTATTTTCTCAGACTAGTGGTACCTTTAGCTTCTCAGTAACCACAGCCGCCCCTTCGGGTAGTTATGGTTCAAATAATCTGCTTGTTATCTGGATAGAAGATAATCTGGGAGCTTTTGTTAAAACCAAGGTGAAGCTTGCATCAGCTGGTAATTACGACCATTTGGCAACATGGACCACATCGTCGGGTCAAAATACCGTGGATGCAACAACAGGTGCAACCAGATCAAGTCAAACCACTCCGGTTACTTTTTTATGGAATGCTACAAATGTGGCAGGTGCTGTTGTTACTGACGGGACTTATAATGTCTGGCTCGAACTTGCGTGGGACAAAGCGACAATTAATCCAAACAAAGCAGTCACTTCATATGGGTTTAATAAAGCATCTTCTGCACAGCATCTTACACCTGCCGATGTAACCTATTTCAAGTCGGTGGTACTGGATTGGGCACCGCTTGCCACTGGTGTTGAAGGGACTCTCGAAAGCAAGGAATTAAATGTTTATCCCAATCCCTCTGACGGATTGTTGAAAATTAACTTTAAAAGTCCTGAGAAAGAGGTACTGATAAATGTTATAAACGAAGCCGGACGGGTAGTTTATACAGAGAGGATAAAAGACCTCCAGCAGGGAATACATACCCTTGATCTGACAAGACTAGCCAAAGGAAACTACTACTGTACAATGCATTTTCCGGGCAGGGATGTGGTATTTGATGTAATACTCGTTAAGTAGTAATAATTTTTCCAAATCTTTAATTTTTATCTGTTAAAACCATATCAAGCCATGCTGAGATAGGGTTTTAACATTTCCCGGGACATTGTATTTAAGACCATTCAATTTTTTTTTTGCATCCAGGGAAATTTTGACAATTTGTCAGAACTTACTATTTTTAAAAAAGGTATTTTCAGATTTAAACAAAAGGATTCGTCTTATGTTATAGCTTTAGATTTTTAATTATCAACCTATTATTCGTATTAAAAAAATTAGTTATGAAAAAGTTTATTTCAATTCTGGTACTTGTATTTCTGGCCGTATCATATAACGGATTTTCCCAGGCTAAAACACAGAAAGCTGCTGCAAAACCTGCAAGCCAGCAGGCCGTAAAAAGTCAGGCGGCGCCGCAGAAAGCTGCGAAAGAGGCAGACAAACCATCTCAGGGCGACAAAGTTGTTCCAGGTAAAAAAGGCCCTGATG
>CAIPJU010000334.1 GCA_903865465.1 uncultured Bacteroidota bacterium | reverse complement strand
TTCGACCTGTGGGATGAATGCTAAATTGTTTCCTTGATTTTCTTCCTGAAATGACTCTAGAAGGTCAAAACCATGAAGGTTGAAGAGAATGAAAGGATTCTTGTCAACCTCGTTGGCTACCAGGTATAAAACAGCTGCAATGTGTTTACATGGCACAGCCCAGTCTGGACAACTGCATTTCATCCCAAAATCCTTCCAAGAGGAGGGAAAGATAGGAATGCCTTTATTTTGTGCCAGGGTGTCGAGGCTGGGGTCGAGTTCCCTGTTGAGAAGCCTTGAGAGTATTTGAGGGTTATTTCGAATAATCTCCTGTAACTTTTTATTCTGGTTAAGGGAAAAAACAGGAATGTCGATCTCGACATTATATGGCCTGGGTCTGCTCCCTTTTACTTTTGCGACTATCCTGTTGCGATCAAATTCTATTTTAGAAACCGCCCCCTTACCTGCATAGCTACGCCCGCGGGGAAGCCGGTTGCTGAAATCAATTCGTGATAAAGATTTGAGCCATTGTTGACCCCACCAGGTAATACCGTATTTTGCCATTGATAAAATTTGATAATAAAATTATAGTATTTCAAATAATAAGCATCTTGCACGCGTCTGATTAAAATGGCAAATTAGTCTAAAATTCAAAACTTAAAACCATAATCCTTGTTATAATCTCATTGTCAACGGCCTTACACTAAATTTAAACCAAAACAATTATGGAAACGAAAAAGGGGCTAAAAACGCTGATTCTCAGCACGGTTTCCGACAAACGAAGTATCCTCCCCAGACTGATTGTCGGATTTGTGTTCCTGACTGAAGGCATTCAGAAATATTTGTTCCCCGCATTGGTTGGTACAGGACGATTTGAAAAGATAGGTTTCGCCAACCCAGCTTTCTGGGCCTATTTTACCGGTACTTTTGAAATCATCTGCGGCTCGCTCATTCTGCTTGGTCTGCTCTCCAGGTTGGCTTCAATTCCCTTGTTTATCATCATGATGACTGCCTTTGTAACCACCAAATGGCCAATACTCATTGATAAGGGATTTTGGCCGATGGCACATGAATATCGTACCGATTTTGCAATGACTTTATTGCTGATCTACATTTTTATCTATGGAGCAGGCAAATGGTCTGTCGATTCAAAACTGTTAAAAACAAAAAAATATGAAGAGGATTCTAAAATAAATCATTAGCAGTCCGGAATATTTCAGAAATTAGTAACCTGAATCAATAATTTCCATATGAACCGAATATTTTTATGCTGCTTATGCAATTTTGGCCTGATCTTTATTACCGGCTGCAATCAGACCATTAATACTTCAGAGAAAGCTGCACCAACGGCAGTACCGGCAACAGTAGCCCCATTAAATATCGGAAGGATGTCGAGCTATGTTGATTTAAGTGCTACATCGGCATTTTTATTTAAGGCGGCCGTTAAGGCGCCTGTCACAGGATATATTGAAGAACTGAATATAAGCCAGGGAGATGAAGTAGAAAAAAGCAGGTTGTTATTCACTATTAAGACGAAAGAAGCATCAGCCATTTTTAATGATACGGTTAATGGCCTTAAATTCAAGGGTACGGTTAATGTCAATGCTGCAGTTGCCGGCCTTATTTCATCAATTGACCATCCTAAGGGCGATTATGTCTTCGAAGGCGATCAGCTTTGCCAGATAGCAATTCCCGGAAGTTTTGCGTTTATTCTCGATATTCCCTATGAACTTTCCGACCTTTTAAAACTTAACACCCCTTGTGAAGTTGTTCTCCCCGACGGCCATTTGGTAAATGGAATAATCAAATCCCGGTTCCCATCAATGGAGAGCCGATCGCAGACAGAAAGGTTTATTGTAAAACTGACTGAGCGGATCAGCCTTCCGGAAAACCTGATTGCGAAAATCAGGATAGTAAAAGAGAGTGTTGATAAGGCTGTAAGTCTTCCAAAATCATCAATTCTGGCTGATGAGACAGAGCATAATTTCTGGGTAATGAAACTAATAAATGACAGTACGGCAGTAAAAGTACCGGTTACTACCGGGATAATTGATAAGGATTATGTTCAGATAAAAATGCCCCTGTTCAGGGATAGTGATTTATTTCTCTCATCAGGCAATTACGGATTGGGTGATACCGCTAATGTTAAGGTTATTAACAGATTAACTCATGAACAATAACAGCCTGTACCGCTTCTTCCTGAAGCCAATCCTGTTTATTCTTCTGGCTCTGCTCCTCTGGGGAATCTATTCCTATACTAAAATGCAGACATCACTCTTCCCCGATGTGACCTTCCCTAAAATTACCATTATTGCAGACAACGGAGAGCAGCCTGTCGACAAGATGATGATAACCGTCACCAAGCCTCTTGAGATAGCAATTAAAAGAGTTAATGGAATTACAACGGCAAGGAGCAGCACAAACCGGGGAAGTTGTACGATTGATGCTTATTTTAACTGGAATGTGGACATTAATCTTGCAAAAACACAGCTAAATGAACGAATTAATGAAATAAAAAACTCACTCCCTTCAGCCGTCAATATTGTTGTTGAAGCAATGAGCCAGTCGATATATCCGGTGATTGGATATACCATAGAAAGCACGAAATATGGTCAGATAGAATTGAAAAATCTGGCTCTCTTTAACATCCGACCCCAGTTCTCACAGATCCCTGGTATCTCCAATGTAATTATCAGAGGCGGTAAAACCAAGGAATTTGTAATATCCCCGATACCTCAAAAGCTGATCTCATTGGGATTAAGTCCGAAGGATATAATTGCTGTCTTGGGGAATACCAATTTCATAGAATCAAGCGGATTACTTTCCGATTATCGTCGTTTATATCTGTCGCTCACCGATACCCGGTATAAAAATATTGATGAATTAAATGAGATTGTAATCAGAAATGATAGTCACCGCATAGTGAAGCTCCGTGATGTGGCACAGATTGATGCTGATGAAAAACAGGAATTTATAAGGATAAACGCAAACGGCCATGATGCTGTGCTTATCGACCTTGTAAAACAAAAGGGTGTTAACCTGCTGGATTTTTCAAAAGATGTTAACATCAGGGCATCTGAAATACAGAAAAAATTACCGCCGGGGATAACGATGAAGCCCTATTACAACCAGTCGGCTTTCGTTACAAACTCAATCGACAGTGTGCTGGAAACTATTTATATAGGCTTGTTCCTTGCAATAATTGTTGTGATATTGTTTTTACGCTCATTCAGGGCAAGCCTGAACATTATTCTCATATTACCCGTGACTATTGCACTCACTGTTACAGTACTGCATTTTGCACACGTTACTTTAAATATAATGTCACTGGGCGCAATAGCGGCATCAATCGGTTTGATAATTGACGACGCTATTGTTATAATCGAACAGCTTCACCGGGTACATGAAGAAAACCCGGAAAAGGACAAGAATGCTGTTGTTCGTGAATCAATGAAGATGTTCCTGCCGGCGATGGCAGGGTCATCTTTAAGCACTATTGTGATCTTTCTCCCTTTTGTAATGATGAGCGGAGTGGCAGGCAGCTTCTTTAAAGAACTTACCCTGACAATGGAGATAACGCTTGTTTGTTCCTTCATTGCCACATGGATCGGACTGCCTGCCCTACATTTATTATTCGGATATAAACCACATAACAAGAGCTCCCATAATTCAGATATCGGTCTTGCCGGTAAGGGGCAAAGGCTAAGGTGGCTGGTGTGGTTTTTTAATAAGCCATGGTTTGCTGTTGCTTTTATCCTCCTCCTGGTGATATCGTCTGCTTTTTTGATTAACCGTCTTAAAACCGGTTTCCTGCCCGAGCTTGATGAGGGTTCAATAGTACTCGATTACATTGCTCCTTCAGGAACGACTCTGGAAGCATCAGATGAAATTCTGAGAGAAGTAGACAAGGTTGTTTTAAACCATCCCGATGTTGAAACCTATATGAGAAGAACCGGGACTAATATGATCTCGGGGATAAGCATGGCGTCAGGAGTAATACCACCAAATTATGGTGACTATCTTATTCAGCTGAAGCCGGGTACAAAAAGAAAAACCGAAGATGTGATATCAGAACTTCGTGAAAGGGCCACTGCTGTTGCTCCTGCACTCCAAATAGAATTTGGACAGAGGATTGCCGATCTCCTTGGTGATCTTATTGGACGCCCTCAACCTGTTGTTATTAAGATATTTGGTGATAATCAGGCTAAACTCCAGGAATTAGCGTTGAAGGTGCAGGAAAACCTTAACAGGGTAAAAGGCCTTGCAGATGTTATGAACGGAATTATTTATGATGGCCCCTCAGTTACCCTTATTCCCGATCAGTCGAAGCTTGCACAGTTCAACATAACACCTTTGGATTTTCATACTCAACTTTTAGTGTATAATGAAGGGATTCCTATTGGAGAGGTTCAGGAGGGGGAACAAATGCTTACCCTTCTACTGCGAAATACAAACTTTAAGAATAATAGTGTTGAGCTGATCAAAAACCAACCTGTTTTTGCGCCTGACGGATCGTACAAACCTTTAAAGAGCTACGCCGATGTTGAATTATCTTCAGGTGACCCTGAGCTTACGCGCGAGGATCTTAAATCGGATATTGAAGTCACTGCTCGACTCGAAAACCGCGATATAGGGAGTGCTATTGATGAAATAAAGGAGGTAATATCGAAAAATGTCCTGCTGCCTCCGGGTTATTATATTGAATATGGAGGTACCTTCCAGCAGCAACAGGCTTCATTCAGGGAACTTCTGCTTATATTAGTGACGGCTATTATTTTGGTATTTACTGTTCTTTTGTTTCTTTTCAGGGATCTTCGTCTGGCCCTGCTTATCATTTCTATTTCTGTTCTTGGTATAGGCGGATGTATATGGGCCTTGTTCCTGACCGGAATTCAGCTTAATGTTGGAAGTTATACAGGCATAATTATGATCGTTGGTATAATAGCCGAGAATGCTATTTTTACTGTCAACCAGTTTCTTACGACTTTAAAATCCACGTCTGACATCGATCAGTCAATCAATTATGCTATTTCGCTTCGTATCCGTCCGAAGCTTATGACGGCTATCGGAGCGATTCTGGCTCTTACTCCCCTGGCTCTTGGAATTGGTGTGGGAGCCCAGATGCAGCAACCGCTTGCAATAGCAGTAATAGGAGGTTTCGTAATTGCAATGCCTCTCCTGCTCATGGTTTTCCCATCGCTGCTCAGATTATTGTACATATATACAACACGTTATAAGGATTTTAAGGTTTATTCGCAAAAGCTGTAAAGATATTCCAGAATCAATATCTTTGGCCTCTTTAGATATTTTATAAATGAGCCTGAATTTTTGCAGTCTGAGCAGCGGAAGCAGCGGTAATTGCTATTACATAGGAAATGGCTTCCAAGGCATATTGATCGATGCAGGAATTTCTGCTACATCCATAAGAAGATTTCTGGGCAGTATTAATGTTTCTTTGCAGACAATAATGGCTGTCTTTATATCGCATAATCACAGCGACCATATAAAGGGGCTTGAAGTACTTATAAGGAAGAATCATATCCCTGTTTTTACTACTGAAAATATATGGAAAAGTATCTCACCCAGGAACAGAATATCAAGCGACTGCGTCCGTGAAATACCATTGGAACAAATAGTTCACCTGGCCGGCTTCGATATTGAAGTCTTCAAAGTGAGCCATGATGCACCGGAAACAATCGGTTTTCATATCAGCTTCGGGGATAAAAAAATTACCATTGCTACCGATCTTGGGTACATATGCCAGACATCGGCAAAATATATAAAGGAGGCTAATCTGCTTGTTATTGAGTCGAATTACGATGAAGAATTACTGACAAATGGCGGCTATCCCGAATTTTTAAAGGCAAGAATTAAATCAGATAAAGGACATCTTGCAAATCATCAGTCATCGGAATTCCTTGCCGGGATTATAAATGAAGGATTGAGTCATATCTGTCTGGCGCATTTAAGCAAGAATAACAACACACCGGAGCACGCCCTCGCAACTCTGGAGAATACATTAAGGGTAAAAGGAATCATCACTGAAAACGGGCCTAAGATTGTGGTACTTAAGCGGAATGTGCCATCGGAAATGATCACAATTGGCAACTAAAGCCTTATATAATTTTATTTTGACCTTTTATTTTGTAAATTAGTTAGTTATAAACAGAAGCTATGATGCATAAATTTATTCCATTTGATGTCGCAGAGAATTTCATGCTCCGGGCCCTTACAAAGGCTGGGATCCCCGAACGGGATGCTGCCATAGTAGCAGATGTTCTTGTGCAGGCCGATAAATTCGGTTTTGATTCACATGGTGCAAACCGTCTCAAACCTATATATCTCGATCGAATCCGGGATGGCATATTAAATCCCCTGACGGAAATTGAGATTGTGAAAGAGGGACCAACAACGGCGGTTATCGATGGTCATAACGGCATGGGACATGTCATTTCGCATAAGGCTATGAATCTGGCTATAAATAAAGCTAAACAGTTTGGAATGGCTATGGTAGTTGTAAGAAATTCAACTCATTATGGCTTTGCAGGCTATTATCCTCTTATGGCTGTAAAGAATGGAATGATTGGTATTACCGGTACCAATGCCCGCCCGTCGATAGCGCCTACATTCGGAGTCGAGAATATGCTGGGCACAAACCCGATGACTTTTGGAATTCCGACTGATGAGCCTTTCCCCTTCCTGCTCGACTGTGCAACCTCTATTACCCAAAGAGGGAAAGTAGAACTTTATGCGCGTGAAGGGAAAGCACTGCCCAGGGGATGGGTAATTGACGGAAACGGGGAGAGCAAAACAGATTCCCGCGAAGTTCTGGAAGATATGATTGCCGGCAAAGCTGCCCTTACTCCACTCGGGGGTATCGGCGAAGAAACTGCTGGTTACAAGGGATATGGCTATGCAACGGTTGTTGAAATTCTTTCGGCTGCACTGCAACAGGGTTCCTATATGAAAATGTTAATGGGTTTTCAGGATGGGAAAAAAGTGCCGATTCCTGTCGGTCACTTTTTTATTGTAATGGATATCAATGCCTTTACCGATCCGGAAGATTTTAAGAAGACAACGGGTAATATTTTGAGGGAGTTAAGAGCTTCAAGGAAGATGCCGGGACAAAAACAAATTTTTACTGCCGGCGAAAAGGAATATTATACCTGGCTCGAAAGGAAAGAAAAGGGGATCCCTTTTAATAATGAGTTGCTGAAAGAATATACAAGATTATGCAGGGAGTATGACCTTAATGAATTTCTGACCTGTTTTGAACATTAATATATTGATATACTGATTATTAGCCTTGAGGCAATAATTGATGATGTTTTAGTTCTTATTATAATAATGATCTATCAGCATGTCACTCTCGACCCTGTTTAACATAGCACATGGTTCCAGATCGAGTAATACCAGTTCCAGTTTCAAAATTGCTGTGGGTACTTTTACAAATTCAGGGTTCAGCCCGAAGGTTATCTGTTCATTCATGATCATCTGCTTTAAATTTCCCGATTTCAAATTGTTTTATTTTATATGAGTGAAACCTGTTTTTCCTTTTTACTGCTGTCAGTCGTACGGCTTTGAAGAAAAGGATATATCAGCCGAAAAATCAGAAGACCATAAAAACCTGATCGTTGTGTCCTGCAAAGCTTATTGCATCGGCAATGGAGTTAATGCTGCCCAATGAGCGTTCCTGTGAAAATGGCTTTGAATTCATTTCGACACCTTTTTCAACCAGCTTTTCTACCACTCTTTCTACCTTTTTTCTACCACTTACGGTGCAACCTGTATGATACTCAGCTTCCTCAGCAGTGAGGTTTCCGGAAAATGCAGCCGTGTTATGAAAAACCGCCCTGTTTTTGACTGTGGCTATACCTTTAAATATTCCATCCATAATTAATTCATTAGCAATAATTTCGCCAGTAACACGGGCTCCGCTTTCAAGTGTGACTGTACCCCTGACAAAGAGTCTTCCAGAATAATTTCCGCTTATTACAAGATTACCGCTGAAGGTTTTTTCTCCCCCGCCTCCGGCCAGAAGACTATTAGTAATGGCTGATGAAACTGGCTGGTCAAAATTCCGCTGGTTGAAATCTGAAGTTATCATTGCTATCTTTTTTTAGTTACATTTTTTCAAAAGGAAAATTAAATAGTTAAAAAAGCCCTGCTGAAAATCAAAAACTGTAAAGAACCTCTAATAATGTCTTTTTCAATAAAGTAAAGCTAAACACTTTTTTATGGTTTATTTGTAAGAAACCGGAAGATAAGCTTGTAGGAATAAGACTATATTTTTGTAGGATAATTACTTACAAAACAGATTAAGAAGGAATGAAAAAGCAATTTCCTCTGCTGAAAAGCATGGTAAATACCATCTCCGACAGCAGGATTTGATTCTGCTTGGGTCAGAACCTGATGAGAGTCATAAAAGTGATCATGAATGATTATTCTATCCGAACAAGCATTTTTCCAAGATTATTGCCGCTAAAAAGACCCAGGAAGGCTTCCGGAAGATTTTCGAAACCATCGGTTATCGTCTCCATGAACTTAATTCGCCCCTCTGTCAGCCATTCCTGAAGCTGTGCTTGTCCCTCACCGAATTTTTCGGTGTAATTACCTACAATAAAGCCCTTTAGAAGAACACTTCTGGTCAGGAGCATGGGAAGAATTGTAGGACCCATATGCACCCTTGTATTATTGTATTGGGAAATCTGACCGCACAAGGCAATTCTTGAATGGAAATTCAGGTTGGCTATTACAGCATCTGTGATATCTCCTCCAACATTATCAAAATAGCAATCGATACCTTCAGGAGCCAGCGATTTAAGTTCTGTTCTTACAGATTTTGAACTCTTATAATTGATAGTCTCATCAAATCCGAAACTTTCTTTCAGAGTTTTACATTTCTCATCACTTCCTGCAATTCCTATAACCTTGGCGCCAAGTATTTTAGCGATCTGCCCGGCCGTAATACCTACGGCACCTGCGGCGCCGGAAATCACAACAACCTCTCCTTTTTCAGGCCGGCAAATGTCAGTTATGCCGAAATAGGCAGTAAGTCCCGGCATCCCCAGGATTCCAAGGAAAAAGCCGGGAGAGGCTTTCTCAATATCTACTTTACGGAGGGAAGCTCCATTTTCAATACAATATGTTGACCATGGCAACATCCCGACTACAACATCACCGGTGACCAGTGAGAGATTTTTACTTTCAATGACCTTTGCCACTACTCCTCCCTTCATCGGCGAGCCGATGTCGTATGAAGCCGCATATGACTTTACATCATTCATTCGCCCCCTCATATAGGGATCGACCGAAATATACCATGACTTAAGAAGTACCTCACCCTCTTTTAATTCAGGCAGGGCTTTACTTTCGAGCCTGAAAGTTTCAGGTGCCGGTAATCCGGCTGGGCGTGATGCCAGAACAAATTGCAGTGTATCCATTGTATTTGACTTTTTTCAGAATTGAAACTCCATGTAAATGTATATGTACATATTCTAAAGGTTCTAATAAACTTCATTTTGCTATTTTTTCAGATGATGAAAGATAGTTGCGAGCAGTTCAGCTG
>CAIPJU010000333.1 GCA_903865465.1 uncultured Bacteroidota bacterium | reverse complement strand
GTCTCATCTTCAATGCGCACGTTATAGAAATTGATATCACGATTGATTTTCCTCTCCAGCTCACTGATACCGGAGGGTATTACTAACTGGTTTGCCTTTAGTTCCCTGGTTGAAGTCAATAATCCCGCTACTTTGCTTTTTTCGGAATATTCAAAGGCTTTTTCAAGATAATTTTTATCAGAAGTTATTTCAAATAGAAGATTCAGATCCCTGATAGCATTCAAATATGCATCCCTGTAGTTCTCACCTAAAACGAGCCTGCTCTCCTCTTCTGCAATATTTATCCTGACTTTTTCGATTAATGCAACTATTAGTTCTGATGTTTTTGAAGCAGACTTAAGAATATTCAAATCAGGCGATCTTCTGAACATATCGCTTAATATCCTGTATTTTGCTTTAAGAATCCTCAGAGACACCTTGTCTGACTTGAGATTGCTAATTATTGGATTATCATAATTCTCTCCACTTATTACCTGTCCCCCTTTATCAAAGAGCAGGGATTGTATTACCCTAATAGCTCTTTTCTGATCTCCAGTTTCATTCAGGGACAAAGCATAACCGATTTTAATGACATCACTTAGAAGCTGATTCTTGGGATTTTTATTAATGTAATCAATGGATTTCTCAAATAATGCAAGAGACTTTTTTTTGTCAATATTATATTCTCTCAGATATTCAGCAAGGTTTTTAAGAACCTCATAATAAGCTGCGGAGTTTTCACCCGAGTTTTTCCTCTCCCTTTCCAGTCTGTTTTCCAGTAAGGCCAGACCTTTTTGTTTCTGACCGGTATTTCCCAGGATAATGGCATAGCTAAAAATAATATTATTTGATTCAGCTGAAATCACAGTAGCCGCCAGTTTTACCCCTTTTTCATAATATTCATTCGATTTTTCTGTCATCCCAAGCGACCTGTAAGTGATCGCCATACTATTCATGAGATTGACATAACTAGTATTAAGACCAAGATGATTGTTCCTGTAGGTGGATTCGGCTTTTTCAAGGTAAATTTTAGCTTTGGAGAAATCAGCAAGCCGGGTATAGCATACTCCCAGATTATTGTATATATCAGCGATATCTGCTCCAGGCACAACCCCAACATTTTTAGCTGCTAAATTCAAGGCGATATTCGAATAGTTAATAGCCTTTTCATATTCCTGGAGTTCGATATTAGCTATTAAAAGACTGTTGATAGTTTTGATAAGTCCCGGGCTGGAATCTCCGAAGGTCTTCTTTTCCACTTCAAGTGATTTAAGTGAATAAAACTCATGCTTGTTAAAATCTCCCAGTCGGTAGAATGCCAAGCCATTATTATAAAGGGCCTTGGCGTATCTTCCATCAAACTCCCCATTTTTTTCCATTACCGATATTGCGAGGGTCAAAAACCTTATCGCTTCAGAATATTTATAAGCAAACATATAGTAAACTCCAACCAGATAGTATGCTTCACCTAATGTCTTATTTTCTTTAACTAATCTAACTGTTATTTTTTTTAAGATCTGGTCCACTATCTTCCTGCTGCTATCCATTAATCTGGCCTCCAGGAATGGCTTAAGGGATAAATTGAGCTTTTTCAATGCCATAGACAATGAATCGCTATCTTCTTTGAGATTTGATTCATTCTGCTCACTTGTAAGTAAAAAGGAAGAAAAGGGCCTTTTTTCAATAGCGGCTTTAAGGCTAACATATCCAGCCAATAATAAGATTAATAAAACCAGTTTAAGAGCAGTGCTTTTTTTATTCATTTGGTCTAATCCTTCACCAAAGATATGAATCCTCCCATAAATCCAGAGCACCAGTCAACTCAATAATGGAGAAATTAGAATTATACATGTTTCTAATTTACAACATATAAGAAAATTTATGAAAAATAATTAGAAAAAGCATGTCACGAATCGTGTCGATCCGACATGTAGTTTCAGAAAAGCAGAACTAAGAACCACTTTCAATATAAACCTTAAAAATAAGAAAAGCAAAATGGAAAAGGTAAATTTCGAACTCAGGATGGATGTAATTAAGAAATATGCTCTTTCGAATGACGAGATGAATAAAGTTCGTGGCGGCGAAATCGAACCAAT
>CAIPJU010000332.1 GCA_903865465.1 uncultured Bacteroidota bacterium | reverse complement strand
TTTGGTGCTTTCTTCAGCTTTTCACCGTTTAGTTCTTTATAAAACTTAACAAACTCCTTATCTTTTAATATTTTAACCAGTTTTTCAGGTTCTTCATCAATTTTTTCCCTGATTGCCGATAACCATGGAGCCGGTGGCATATAGGCTCCTCCGGCGATCATGCTCTGTCCCGGCTCTACATGAACGTAATATCCTGCGAGCCTGTCACCGTTCTTTTTTCCGCCCCTTACTATGAAGGCCCCGAAATGAGTCTTGTACGGCGATTTGTCATTCGAAAAGCGGACATCACGGTTGAACCTGTAAACACAACTTTTCGTTTCAAGACCTTTCAATATAGGATCAAACTCCGATAACTTATCTATTAGCTGTTGAATGAAGGTATCAAAATTTGCCTTCGCCTGCAGGTATTGTTCTTTATTCTCTAAAAACCAGTCACGATTGTTATTGAGATTTATTGCCTTTAGGAACTCAAGTGTGGTTTGTTTTATCGTTTCCATATAAGTGATTTGTTGGATTTAGAATATTATTTTAACAGTGTGATCAGGTTATTTTTAAAATTTCAGGCAATAACAAGGAAGCATGTTTGCAGGATATTTTAATGTTTAAACAATGAAAAAAAGAATATGTTTGAAGAATAAAAGAATCGTCTGGTACTATTTTCATATAAATCTAACTTATCTGCTTTGAAATTACCCTAAAGCTTGACTTTTATCCTTTAATTGGTTATTTTAATCAGGAAATTATTGATCATTTACTAATCAACTATCCAATGGGAAAATTTGATAAATTTTGTCAAAGCTGCGGAATGCCGATGGAGAAGGATCAGGGCTGCGATGGTGGAAAAAATAACTCTTTTCTGCCATATTGACTATCAGCATAATTATTTGAAAATATTATCTTTACTGCTTATCAGAAAGCAATGAAGAGATGTAATCTTTTGTCTTTTCTTATTATAGTCTTGTTAATCAGCATGCTGTCCTGTACAACCCTGACTTCGGAAAATGGTTATGCCGGAAAAATCCGTCCCTTGAAGGACACTGTCGGATTTGCACAGTATTCCTGGCAGATGGACACTTTAATAAAACGAATCAGCAGGAAGGGTTGGCAGCCTGATCCCGGATTGCCCCTGAAACTTGCAATTTGTCCTCACGATGATTATACTTATGTAGGTAAGCTATACCCTGAATTACTGCAAAACATTCATGCAGATAACCTGATACTGATAGGAGTAGCTCATAAAGCTGCACAAATGAAGATAGAAAACCATCTTGTATTTGATACTTATAACTATTGGAAAGGTCCCTGGAAAGAAGTTCCTGTTTCTTCTGCCAGGGAAGAAATCTATAATCAGCTTAAAGATAGGTATGCCATTATTAGCGATACGCTTCAAAAAGTTGAACATTCACTTGAGGCAATGATCCCTTACCTTCAGTATTTCAACAGGAATATCAATATTGTACCGATACTCGTGCCGGCCATGAGTCCCGAAAGAATGCAGGAGTGTGGTAAAGCACTTTCGGAAGCCATTGCGAAAGTCGCTGCACTGCATAGATGGGAGTGGGGAAGCGATTTTGCTATTGTTGTCACCACCGATGCTGTTCACTATGGAAACGAGGATTGGGGAGGCAAGGATCTTGCATTTTATGGGTGTGAGGATACCGGGAACAGAAAAGCTGTTGAACATGAAAATGAGATTATTGACACCTGTCTTGCAGGTGAATTGACGCCCTTGAAAATCCGTAGGTTTAGTTCCTATACCCTGAATGATTCCAATTTCATGGAATATAAATGGACCTGGTGCGGAAGGTATAGCATCCCGGTAGCTCTTTTCACCTCATACTTTCTGAATGATTCCAAACCACTGAATGGAATAATTTTCGGATACTCAACAAGCATTACATCACCTCATATTATGGTCGACGACATCGGAATGGGCCGGACAGCAATTGCAACAAACTGTCATTGGGTTGGTTATGCTGTAATTGGTTATCGCTAATTTCTTAAAAAGTAACTTTTTATTTGATGAAAACAACCGGATATACTAAGATTTTTCTCTTTTCCTCTCTTTTTATCCTTTTAATCTCTTTTCTTCCGGGATGCAGGGCCCATGAAGATTTCAATTTACAAAAGGAAATTGATAGTATTTCACACCGTTATATTCCTGACAATCGGATTGGGATATGTAACATTTCTTTCAGGAATGCAAACAAATCAGAAGTAATTATTTCCGGTGAAACCACAGAACCATCAGTCAAAGCTGATATTATTAAGTCTTTAGATAAGCATCATATAAAATACATTGACAGCATATTAACGCTTCCCGACACAACCCTGGATAAATTTTTTCACGGCCTAGTTACGTTAAGT
>CAIPJU010000331.1 GCA_903865465.1 uncultured Bacteroidota bacterium | reverse complement strand
TATTTTTAGGATACAAGATACCTGGTGAACCTGTAATACTTTTCTCTCTGATTGTACTTATTCCGTTATAACCTCCGGCAATCAGGCAATGAAAGTTCTTTGAATAGCATAGAACCCGGATACGATCGTCAGCCATTCCGTCCTTTTGGGTAAATCTCGTAAATTTTTTACCGTTATACTTGTAAAGCCCTTCGCCGTGGCTTCCGAACCACAAGTTTCCCTGTTCGTCCTCAGCTATGGCCCACACCTGGCTTGCCGTCATCCCTTCGGAGGATTTAAATATATGAAAGGATTTACCGTCAAAGGAGCACAATCCAGCATCGGTTCCTAACCAGAGCAATCCCCGGGTGTCTTTATAAATACAGCGGATAGCCATACTGGGCAAACCATCGCGCATGGTAAAATGGCGGGATGGGTAATTCTGAGCAGCCAAAAAGTATGGATTCAGACAACTAATCAGCAGAAAGAAGCGAATCACTGGTATTCCAGTGGCTTTAAACCATAGCACCCTGATACCTTCAATCATTCCCGATATTAATTATTGTAGCTGTGAGGGTCTGAAACAAGGTGACCCTTTTAGTAACCTGTTGCCTTAGTTCCTTCATATTTTAATTCTTAAATGCTTCATCTTCGTGTCAGCGCCCTGATAAAATCGTCGTTACGGCGCGTAGCCACATCCAGTTTGGTTCCATCCTCGAGTATTACATGGTACCCCTCATTCCTGCTATACGATTTGATGTAATTCAGATTGACCAGATGAGACTTATGAATCCTGTAAAAAAGTTTGGAGGGAAGCAAACTTTCGATTGCATTAAGTGGTTTGGATATTAGCAACTCGCCCCCATCAATGGTATGTACCTTCGTATAATTCTGATCTGCATCACAATAAACGATAGCGTTTACCTTTTCAAGTTGAAAACCATGGAACGTAGGAAGTGCTACTTTTTCAATGTTGTTAGAGGCAGGATTCAGTGAATTGATAAGTTTCTCTATATTTTCGACCGGCACACCTGCATGCTGTCTTTTCTCATATAAAGCGATTGCCTCCTTCAGATCTTCAACACTGACGGGCTTAAGAATATAATCGAGCGCAGCAAGTTTAATGGCTTTGATTGCATACTCCTTGAAAGCAGTAATGAATATTACAGAAAATGTTACCTGCTGAAAATAATTGAAGATATTAAATCCCTGTTCATCCGGCATCTCAATATCGAGAAATACCAGGTCGGGACTTTGTTTATAAATTGCAAACACCCCCTCTTTAAGCGATTCAGCTTTGCCAATAACCTTAACTTTTTCGTGGAAATAACGGATAAGCATCAACTCGAGGGCATCTCGGGCAGGTTTTTCATCATCGATTATGATACAACTAATCATAGGTTATGGTTTTGGCCTTGTTACAAATATCGCAATAATAATTCGTTATTCAAGCCTCCATCCATCATCCAGGAGTTCCCTGATACTTGAATACTCAATAATAATTCCCCTGTTTCCGTCATCAAATGCACTGGCCGAACCAATTGGACATCCACGTATTAAAAACTTATGATTTAATACATCTTTAAACGAAATATAAGGTGTAATTTCAGAAAACAGTCCAACGCAATATTTTGGATTTTTCTGTAAGATAGGGGCAAAAG
>CAIPJU010000330.1 GCA_903865465.1 uncultured Bacteroidota bacterium | reverse complement strand
GGATATCTATTTACTTCAGAATCAGTATCAGAAGGCCACCCCGATAAGGTAGCGGACCAGATTTCAGATGCTTTGCTTGATGAATTTCTTAAATGGGATAAAGAGTCAAAAGTGGCGTGTGAGACTTTTGTGACAACAGGATTGGTGGTTTGCGGCGGAGAGGTCAGAACCGAAGGATGGGTCGATGTTCAGGAGACTGCCAGACGGGTTATAAGAAATATAGGCTATACAAAAGCAGAATACAGGTTCGACTGCGATTCGTGCGGGGTTATTTCAACCATACACGAACAGTCGAGCGACATTAATCAGGGTGTTGTCCGTGAAAAACCTGAAGAGCAGGGCGCCGGCGACCAGGGAATGATGTTCGGCTATGCCTGCCGCGAAATGGACAACTTTATGCCTCTCAGTGTTGAGCTGGCTCACATCCTTTTAAGGGAACTTGCATCTGTCAGGCGCGAGGGAAAGCAGATGATATATCTCCGTCCCGATGCCAAGTCGCAGGTTACAGTCGAATATGACGATAAAAACAAACCATTACGTATCGATACAATTGTGCTGAGCACCCAGCATGATGAATTTATTCTTCCTGCCGATAATTCACATGAGGCAGAACTGCTTGCTGAAAAGGCAATGCAGAAGAAAATTCATGATGACCTCGAGAAAATAATAATCCCAAGGGTTAAGAGATCTCTTCCCTCACGCATTCAGAAGCTTTTTAAGGGCGATTTCAGACTTCTTGTAAACCCTACTGGCAAATTCGTCATCGGAGGCCCTCATGGTGATACAGGATTGACAGGACGCAAGATTATCGTTGATACCTACGGCGGACACGGAGCTCACGGTGGTGGCGCCTTCTCGGGAAAAGACTCGTCAAAAGTCGACAGGTCGGCAGCCTATGCTGCACGTCATATTGCGAAAAACCTTGTTGCTGCAGGAGTTTGCGATCAGGCCCTTGTGCAGGTAGCCTATGCCATTGGCGTTGCGGAACCAGTTGGCTTGTATGTCAACACCTACGGAACGGCTAAAGTAAAAGACGGTTCAGGTAAGAAGCTTCACGACGGCGAAATTGCAAAAGAGGTTAAGAAGCTATTCGACATGAAGCCCTATGCGATCGTTCAGCGTTTCGGACTTAAGAATCCAATATTCCTGCAGACAGCATCCTATGGCCACTTCGGACGCGATTATGAAGAAAAAGAGGTGGAAGTATATTATGAAGTCCCTGGTTCAAAACCGATTGCTACCAATGGTAATGGGAAGAAGGTCTACCTTAAGAAGGTGGAATTCTTTGCCTGGGAAAAGCTTGACTATGTAGATAAACTGAAGAAGGTTTTCAGGATTGACTGAAATTTAATCAAATTATCTTGGGAAATATAAACAACTAAGAAGAGGCTGCCGGTTTAACCCGGCAGCCTTTTTTGTTTGATAAAAGATCTTCGGCTGAAGGTTCACCCAACGAACTGAAAACTGCGATTAGCATTATTAAAATTATTTTGTACAATTTTCGAAGGACCAGAAAGGGCTTTCCATATAGCCCTTTCTGACAGGTCTGTATCATTCTCCGCCAAAAAATTCAAAAAAACAATTATACCCGTGCGAAAAATATTCATTGTACAGGTATATATGCAAGTGACGGATATTGCCAGAACGAAAGATTGCTAATAAGGCTCCGGAAAAACTATCGCTTAAGAGTATTAATAATCAAAAATAATTAAACAATAAATT
>CAIPJU010000329.1 GCA_903865465.1 uncultured Bacteroidota bacterium | reverse complement strand
ATATATGTCTGACTGCTGTTTTGAGGAGATTTTTTAGCATTTTGAAGTATTTTGGTTATATTGTAATGTGGTTATATTACAAAATTATCTCAATTTCTCAGTCTGAGCCAATTTTTAATGACTTTAACCCGGTATTAACATAGCCGGTAAGTTTTATCGTTTCTCCTCATTAATGGTCACCTTGTCGAACCATGCCACACCCTGACCGGGCATCTTCAGGACAAGGTTAGCCTTGAAGGAGGATAAGGTGTCCTTCCTGACAGTTACAAAAGTTATATACTGCTTCCACTCTCCTTCAGGAACAAACCTTGCATGGACAATTTTGCCTATCATTATTTCAGCGAACTGAGGATCCGGTTTTTGATCGTTTTCAACAGCATTTACCCCTGATAGATTTTTAATAAACCTTTGTTCCGGGTCAGATTTTGCCCATAACGAAATTGCATATGTTGATCCGGCTTTAAATATCACAGGGAAGAACCTGATTGAGACACCCTTTTCCTTTTCAGGAGTTATTAGCCTCAGGGAGTGGTCTCCTTCATATGGTTCCCTGCTGTCAAGAAAATAGGTTGAACCTTTGTCACCTCCCGGCCTGGCATAACATGCTGTTGGCAATCCCGGAGTATAAAGCTCTTCAAAACCAGGGTCCTTTATAAGATTAGTTACACTACCCTGACGGGCTTGCAGGTCAGGAACAGTATTTATCATGTAAACCTGCGATCCGAATGGAGCTAAATAATCCCTTATCACTCCTCCGGAAACGGCCAATGACCTGTTTTCGAATATGAGTGAAGCCCTGCCGTTGCTGATTCCTTTAATTCTTATCGTTGCAGCCAGCGGTTCATTTGTCTTATTTACAGCCATTATCATCAGCTTCCCCTTATGCATTCGTGAAGAGGCAATTATATTTTCGTTGTTGGTTTCAACCGGCTGACTTTCTTCATCCGAAAGGATCCATGGGGTAAGTTCCTCTATCTCAGTGGCAATTCTACCGCATTCCGCCCATGTGGAAGCTGATTTTGGAAAATAATCCGGTCCCTGCCTCACAAAATACTGGATACCCGTTGCTCCTTTTATTACGGACTGCCAGGTCATGGATCTGATTTCCTGGAATGTGGGCTCGCGGCTCCAGATTTCTCCGCCCCCGAATGCCTGGGGTACAATCCATACCGGCTTATTACCTGAAAAGGCCGTGGTAAGCTGCGATGTTACATTTCCTGCTATTGTGACAGGAAGATCGGGTACAGGATAGGGGTCTGCCATAACAATATCTAAGGCATCGGAGTATCGTAGAGAAGAGAGGAAGGGAGCCTGAAAGACAATCGAAACAGGATGCCAGGGATCAAGTTCTTTAACTGCCTTGTAAATACTCTCAAGCTGTTCTGGTGAAACTTTCCGTCCGTTTGGTTCATCGGAAATATACCATCCAAGCAGGGCGGGATGGTCCATGAAAGTCTTTATCTCATTAATAAGCCTGATTTTCTTTTCAGCCTCGCTGACACCTTCCATCGCCGATCCTACTCCGCCGCCTCCTGAAACTGAAAGAAGGTTATAATGCACCTTCATTCCCAGTTCAGCGCACCTGTCCATATATGCCTTCCTCTCGTCCAGCTTCTCCGGAATTATCT
>CAIPJU010000328.1 GCA_903865465.1 uncultured Bacteroidota bacterium | reverse complement strand
TACACGACGCTCTTCCGATCTCCTAAATGTTGATTCTAATCTTCAATTATATGTTAACCTAAAACCAATTCATTATGTGGTTACTTGCAAACTTCACTCAAACTGAATATTTTCTGCCGTTACTTCTTATTGTTATTCTTCTTGCCTTAGGAAGACTTACTTTTATATTGATTAAGCAAAGCAGCAATATGAAAGGAAAATCAAAAAAAGCTGGCTCAGGTCATATTCCAAATGATAATCATAATAAATTACAAAATCAAATTAGAAATAGGGAGACAAAAGTAGGACCTAATATAATATCAGACAGCACTAAAAAAGGACTATTGTCTGGATCTAAAAGTATTGCGGATATTCCTGTTGGTAGTCTTTGCATATTGCTTCATAAAGTATTAAAAGATTACAAAATAACGTCAATTCATGTGAGTGATAGTGAAAAATTAGAAAATATTGTTAAAAGAATTTCGGACCTATATATTAATGATGATGCATATATTGCCCATTTGTCTTTAACTACATCAAATGAAAGTAGTTGGCTAATAATTGAAACCCGCATATTTTTTGAGTGGTTAATGGATGGGTTAATACTCTTGGAGGAGATAAGAGAGCAACTTGAATTTTCAAACTCTAAAGAATTACCGCGTAACAGAGCTGTTGAGGTGTCAAAGCAAAATAATGCTTCCTTCGAAGCAGAGCTTAATGGAATTAGCGACGTTGACTTTTTGAAAGGTGAAATCCAAGTATTTAGAACTACATATTTATATTTAAGAGATCTAAAAACCGAAAATTTAAGTCTATTTAATGAATCATACATAGACATGGAGTTGATATTTGATTAAAAAAAGACACCTCAATTAAGGACTATTCAACATGAGAGACTACTCAGAATATACAATACAATATGTGCAGGAAATTTGTAATGCATTAAATGAAAACGGTTTCACAATGCATGAAATGCCAATAGATAAACCTTTTGTTCCGCAGAATTTTGACACCTTAACCGAATTCCTTCAACGTTTTATTGTAAAGCCTATAGATTTATACACATTCCTAAACGATAAAGGATTAGTGAATCGTGGTAGATGTCCTTATACTGGACAACCTATTGATAAAACCTACTATTGGTCATTTATGAAAAGCAGGTGGATATATCTTTCTTTAGAAGGAGAAACAATCATGATGAAAGAACATGATGAAATTCATTTAAACCTTTTTGGTACTCCAAGACCAAGGAAAGAAGAAAGAGAATTCATGACAGAAAATACGACTAAAAGTCTTCAAAAGATAAAAAAGGCAATTACTCTTGCAACTTCTCTATTTTGGATTGTTGCAATTATTTGGTTAGCCTTGCTAGGTAAATGGGGGAATATAGGTTATGGGTTTTTACTTACGATAGGTATGTCCTTGGTTTTTCCTATAGTTAATCTTCCAAGATATGGACTTGATTCAATCATCATACATTCTTTTAAAAGGAATAATTACCTCATAGGTTCATTTCTGGTTATATTCAATTATTTGTATGCAAGTGCATTAATAATATTTTGGACATTCTTGGTTTTTAAACATTTTACAACTTCATCTTCACATACCAGAATGATACCTTTGCTGCCTTGGATAAAAAGCCTGATCACCTCACCTCCTTTGATTCCAAATATAAGTTTTATTCCCATCCTCTTTTGGGGGTATTCAATAACATTGGCGCCGCTTCTATATATGGCACGCAAAGATCAACCCGAAGGAATTGCCAACTTTAACAACACTATTGGAATATTCATAGCAATCATAAGCTATATAACTCTTCTTGTAATGTGGATAACTTAAACTACAATCAAATGAAAATGTTGGCTTCCCTGAAAGTCGGCAATTTTTATTAGGTTAGTCAAGAGGTTTACTAATTTTCTCAATTAGCAAATATTTTCTTACTTTTAACCAAACCATTCCAGAATACCAGAAGTGACCACCCAAAACCCTGAACAAATTTGTAAGCTTCCCTGAAAGTTGGCCATTTGATTCTTTGAAAAAGTAATGAATGTCATTTCCAGTAATCATATTTAGGTATTATTGATATTTTGATTGGATTTTAGCCTTGGTTTCCTCAAAGAACGCATTTAAACTGCAATTGTATGTTAAAAATTTCCCCTTTCGAATTTCCTTCTCTTTAGATAACTTCCTACTTATTGTGAGGAAATTGTCATAATCAGAGGTAGAATTTATTCCCATTTTCCCTAGAACTTTGGCTAATTTCTCTTTTGGTTTTGCAGATTTACATGAATCTTTTTGATCATATATCGTAAGAATCCATGCATCGGTCTCTTCTATAGCGACAGCATATAAAAGCTCATCCGAGATATCC
>CAIPJU010000327.1 GCA_903865465.1 uncultured Bacteroidota bacterium | reverse complement strand
GTACCAAGGAGATCGGTGTAAGAAAAGCAATGGGCTCTTCAATAGCAGGTATTTATGTGGTCATTTCCCGTGAGATTATTATACTTGTCTCGGTATCGGCGCTTATTGCCTGGCCTTTAATTTATTATATTGCGGGGAAATGGCTTGAGAATTTCTATTACAGGATAAACCTTGGGGCATTCAGCTTCATCGCCGGTCTCACAATTGCACTTGGCATTGCAATTATGACCATTAGCTACAGGATAATGAAAGCCGCCAGAGTTAATCCGGCACAATCGCTTAAATATGAATAACAGCATACAATAATGAAAAGGAAGGTTGCCGGGATTATATTTTCTCCCGGCAACTTCTCAATTATAAAGGACAATGATTTTGACAAATCATGAATTTTTATTATCGCTACTTTAAATAATAATATGTTCAAGAACTATCTGCTTGTAACTTTCAGGAACTTATTGAAAAACAGAGTGTTTACGGCGATAAATATCCTGGGCCTCGGAATAGGCCTGTCGCTTTGCATTGTTGCTTTTTTCAACCACATGTTTAACTATGAATTCGACAGGACTAATGAAAACTTCGATATTATTTACCGTGTCAACAGCTACAGGGATATGGAAGGCAGAGAACAGGAATACGGACTTGTCCCTGCCACCCTTGGTCTGGAGGTAAAAAAAGATATTCCAGGAATAGAGAAGGCAGCACGATTAATGAGGACAGGTTCTCCTGTAAAAAACGGACTGGATGTTTATCCTACCCAGGTTTCTTATATTGATCCGGAATTCCTTGACATCTTTACTTTTAAAATCCTTTCGGGCGATAAGCACTCAATAAATAATCATGCGGATATTCTGATTAGTAAGACAATGGCTTCAAAGCTCTTTGGAAAGGAATACCCTATCGGCAAATCAATTTCTATTTTCAATGAAAAAAACAGGGAGTTTTCCTATACAGTAGGTGCTGTATATGATGATCTGCCTCTTAACTCCAGTTTCAGAATTGACATACTCTCGCATTATGATAATTTCAAGCTGATGTGGGATTGGACCGACGCAGACTGGAAAAATCTTACAACCGTTTTCTTTGTTACCATTCCAGATAAGAAAAACCTCTCTGTCATTGCCCGTTCGATGAATGATTATGTGCCGGTGCAGAACAGGGCAAGGCAGGATTTCAAGATTAACAGGTTTTCACTTATCCCTTTGAAAGATGTTGGGGCAAACTCACGGACTACATGGGCATCAGGTTTATTCCCTTCGCTGCATCCGGCAGCTCTTTATGCACCCCCGGTGATGGCTCTTTTTATCCTCTTAATTGCCTGCTTCAACTTTGCCAATACCTCAATCGCCGCCTTTAGTAAGAGAACAAAAGAAATTGGTCTCAGAAAGACTTTTGGAGGACAACGTCGACAACTTGTCGTTCAGTTTATGGTAGAAACACTAATCATTTGCTTCCTCGCTTTAATTGCAGGCCTTATTCTGGCGGAATTTCTGGTTCCTGCTTACAGCAGTCTGTGGGACTATATGAAAATTGAACTGACCTTTGGCAAGTACCTGTTCTTTTGGTTTTTCTTAGTCATGCTTCTTCTTTTAACTGGTTTTATATCAGGTGTATATCCTGCATTGCATGTCAGTTCTTTCACTCCGGCCAGTGTCCTTAGAGGAACTTCTTCATTTAAAGGAACCGGGAAGCTATCCTCTCTTCTGCTGGTTCTTCAGTTTTCAATATCGGTTATTGCCCTGGTCCTTGGTCTGGTCTTTTCAAAAAATGCTGTCTATCAGAAAACTCTCGATCTGGGTTATGACCGTGATAAGCTGATAGTGTTGCCGCTTCCTCCGGAGTTAAGCAGCTCTTTCAGGAATGAAATTCTTACCAATCCGCAAATAATCTCTGCTGAAGGTACTCAGAACCATATTGGTTTCGGCGCATACCGGCGACCGGTAAAGGATGCCATAAAACAGCTCGAAGTGGATGTTATGGACATCGGTCCTGGATACCCTGCCACTATGGGCCTCAGGCTTATTAAAGGGCGCTTGTTCGACAAAACAAGATATGCTGCCGATTTAGCCAATAAATCGATACTCATAAATGAAAAAATGGTCAGCGATTTTGGATGGAAAGAGCCCTTAGGCATGACTATCTCACTTTATGATACAACCAGATTTACCGTAATTGGTGTTGTTAAAAATTTCTATGTAAGCGGACTTTGGCAAAAAATCAATCCCGCCATGCTACGGTTGTCATCCAATGAACAATATAATATTCTGGCAGTCAGAGCCGAAGCAGGTAACCTTCCTGCAGTTCTCGACTATTTAAAACTTAAATGGAAGAGTCAGTCAACAAATTTTGTTTTTGGCGGCATGTTCCAGGAAGATACGATGAACGAAGAGAAGGAGATTAACAACAGCATTCTGAAAGTAAATGTTTTTCTTGCTATAGCAGCTCTGCTGCTTTCGCTTGTCGGAATGTATAATCTTGTCTCACTTGATATAATTCGCCGGACAAAAGAGATAGGAATCAGGAAAATAAACGGTGCCCCTGTACCCCAAATAATGTTTTTGGTAAGCAGGAAATTCCTGATTATAATCTTGATATCATCAATTGCAGGCTGTTTCGGCGGGTATTGGTTGTCTTTGAAACTCCTTGACAGTATCTGGGATTATTTTGTGGCTGTCGGGCCGGGTATACTTATATTGGCCGCCTCAATAATGTTTGCAGCAACCATGCTTACAATTGTTTTCAAGATTGCAAGGGCAGCACTCCGGAATCCTGTAGATTCACTTAGGTATGAATAGAAAAGAATCCCTTTCAATCGGGATTCTTTTCTATTTTATTAAGCGGATTGAATATTTAGAAAATGAGC
>CAIPJU010000326.1 GCA_903865465.1 uncultured Bacteroidota bacterium | reverse complement strand
GTAGTGGTTTCCTTTTAGAAGGACCTTTATATTGGTAATAAAACCTTGATGAACATTTATGAAACTGGTCGAATAAACCGCCCGAGAATCAAACTATTCCAATTCTGCCTGGACAGCAGACATTAATTCTTTCAACCTGTTGATAATATGGATTTCGAATTCCGCATTTATCACTTCAAAAGCAGCAGGTGTGCCATCTTCATTTGGAGCTTGAACAAAATGAAATACCAGCGGCCCTCCCTGTAGAATATTATCCAGTAGGAACCCAAAGGCCAGATTCGTAATACACAAATCATTGGTTGACATATTTGAAAATGTTTTCATAAGATTGTATCATTAAGGCGTCCAATTCTTTGGCACAGTTCATTCATTTCAGCGGTATATTCTTCAGCAATTGCTACTGCCGCTAAAATAACCTCCCAGCTATAATCCGAATGCTCGGGGTCCAGGCAACGGGAAATATATTGTCGGGTTAATGGGTTTCCTTGCATTTTTAATAGCTGAAATATCCTTTTGGCACTTCCCCGTGGCAGTTTATTTTTGAGTTCAGTCAATAATTCTTTTATCGTTTGCATAGTATTTGGAGTGGTTTTGGAGTTAATATTCTGCTAAACATTACTCCATTATGCCATTTTTAAAAGCTGAAAATCAGCGTCAGTTTCTCTGAACACGGTGTTAACCAGCTTTCTCTGAATATCTTTCCTTTCTCATATCCTCAATAATTTCACTTTCAAAATAGAAAAGTTTACCTCCGAGTTTATGGGAGCGGATAACTCCGTCTTTGCTCCATTTGTGGAGTGAGGTTCTGCCGATCCCCAGCATTTTACAGACATAATTTGCAGAAATAGGTTTTTCAAAACTTGATTTTGGGTTCATTTCGTTGGATAATTTTGAGATCGGCAAAAATACCAAACGTAAAACACATTTATGAATAAAGATATTAACAACTACTTGATTTGTAGCGAGTTAGTAACGTCTTTGTAACGTGTTAGCAACGTCGTTGTAACAAGTTTGTAACGTGTTTGGAACGTGAATGTAACGTGTTTGGAACCTTTCAATCCGAAACAGGTTAATGATTAGCTCTTTAGGAAAAGTGATTTTGGGAGGGAGGAATTCATGAAAAATAACTTAGCCGGGGGCTAAATTATTTTTAGTCTGAATTAAGGAGCATTCAGATTTAGGTGACAAAAATATACTTATTATTACAAATTAATACACGCTGATAATGATTAATACATTTGGCTACAAATGCGTCGTGTAAAATTTAAATACCTGCCACTAAAGTTGACAGTTTTTCAGTACTACCTTCCAAACCACCAGTAAATACAGCCTATTCAGAAGGGCCTCTGTTAACAAAGAGGAACTGGTAGCTGAACTTGGTTCTTCCTTCCTATGCGGCATTGCACACCTTGACATGGATATCCGTAACTCGTCTGCCTACATCAAAGGCTGGGCATCGGTGCTGCGTGACAACCAGAAGTGGATCATGTGGGCTGCCGCGAGGGCTGAGAAGTCGGCCGATTATATCCTGGGCATTGTCCCGGTAATACATGGAGAAGAAAAAACCACCTCAGAAGTGACCAGCAAAGTTCCTGTTCTGGAGCCAGTCCTGGAAGATTCTCCCTTTTAACTTATAACACACATCACTTGAGCCATCCCGGGAAACCTGGATGGCTTTTTTATTTATCCCAAAACCATAAACCTATGAGAAATTATGCAAAGTATGCGGGAGACCCGCGCCAGATCACAGCCAGATTCGCCAGTAAGTGCCACACCTGCGGTAAACCGATCAAAAAAGGTGAATCGATCATCTACTGGCCGAACGGCAAACATGCCGGCCACCTGACCTGCGATGAAGCAGATTACCGCAATTCACTGGCTTCCTTTGAAGATGAAGAAAGGTATAACAGTCAGTATTTCTGATCTGCATTTTCTGGCCGTTTCGGTTCCGATAACCATCGAAACCGGAACGGTTTTTTTATGCTCGTCAAAATGCCCAGCTCTTGAAAGAAACGTGCTCTCCTTAAAACTGCACCTGATCCGGTAATGATTATGCCTGTTATCATTTGCTTGTTGGTGTTTTGATATAAAATGAGGTACTGTCAACAGGTTTTTCTTGCCTTGTTGGAGTTCCCGGGACCAGGCTCTCCGCTGATTCACAGATTCACGACAGAACATACCCTGTAGTCATTGATTTAACAGTCATTGTTGCGATCCCGGGATGAATGTCATGGGTATTGTTCGGCGCGATGGGCATTTTGTACCAGTTGAATTTCAGTCTTTCGTTTTCCTTTTCCCCGATTGCGTTACCTGGCATTTGATGACTGTGACTTAGTCCAATTCCCATGCTAAGATATTATCCCATTCCGGGGTGAAAGTGCTACTCATTCAAGAATTTTCCCGGCATATCCTGCAGGTGTTCGGTATTCCAGTTCCTACTTGAGTGCCCCTCCATGGTCTTAATTCATCTTGCATATAAATTTCACCTTAAATACACAGCCATGAAAAATTTCGTAAAAAACTACATCGGAAAAGGAAAAAAAATCGAAGGCCTTGAAATCATTAAGATCAACCTCAAAATTGAAGATCTCGCAAAGTTCTCACACAAATACAATGACGAAGATTACATCACCGTTGAGATCGCAAAAATGAAAAACCCTGATAAATTCGGCCATGACTACACGGTTTATGTCAACCGCCTTGAAGAATCAGAGGTCAACGAGCCAGCCAAAGAGAAGGAAACTCCCAAAAAGAAACGCAATACTTCCAAAAAAGCCACCAAAGACCTCCCTTCAGCAGATATCCCTTTCTAAATCAACTGCCTGATGAAACGAGGCTGACCTTCCCGGATCAGCCTTTTTTTATGGTCGTAAACCAGCGTGCCCTTTTTCTTTGATGTACGCAGGTCAAAGAAAAAGACCGGCAAAAAGAAAACCGCATGAAATCGGGG
>CAIPJU010000325.1 GCA_903865465.1 uncultured Bacteroidota bacterium | reverse complement strand
TATTGCTCAAAAACTTAAATCGGACACTGTAAGTCTTGTTTCAGGTAGTGTTCAGTTAATTGGAAATCATAAACTCGACTCTATCCAAAATAGTTTTTCCAATTATCGGATCCGAAAGATAGAAGCTGAATTACATAGAGCTGACAGCACATCAAAGATCAAAGTTTCAATTCCGAATAAAGAGGCACCAGAAAATGTCGGAAGCAGACCGGTTTTTGAACTGAAATTTTCAGTTGAAGAGTAATCAGGATTACCCTGAATAAAATTAGGTTAGCTAGATTTATTGATGCTTGACTCTTGAAGGACCCTGAGGAATTGACCCCTTTCTTTTTATGACAACAGTTCATCAGGGTTTCACTTTGCAAATCTGCTAAAAATATTACTTTTGAGTGTAATATTTATAGAGCATGGATCATACGGCGAATGATATAAAATTATGGGAGGATTTTAAAAAGGGCGAAAAATACGCTCTTTCCCATATTTATTATCAGTACGCTAACCTGTTATTCTTTTATGGAAAAAAATTTACAACCGACGATGAGTTAATTAAGGATAGCATTCAGGATCTATTCTTCGACTTAATCAGAACCCGCGCTACGCTGGGAAATACTGATCATATTTATTTTTACCTGATTAAGTCTTTACGTCGCAGGCTGCTGCAAAGTCTCAATGGAAATAAGAATATTAAAATCACGGATGCAGACTTTGAAAACCATAACCTTCATATTGTTTATTCAATCGAGGAAGATTTAATCTTGAAGGAAGAGCTTACCCAAAATGAGAAAAATGTGCGTAAAGGGCTTGCAGAGCTAAGCCCCAAACAACGTGAAATCCTTTATTATCGGTTTACCTGTGATTTTGAATACGACCAGATTTGCGAAATAATGTCGATGAAATACGATTCAGCCAGGAAAATGGTATTTCGCGCCTTAAAAACACTTCGAACAGAGTTGTCTGAAACCAGTTTCACATTTATAATGCTTTATTCTCCCCGAATAAGCACCGTTTTTAAATAGCTCACCTGAAGCCAATTTTAAAATTTTTAACATTTGTTAAAAATAATTGGTTTTTAGAGTCCACAAAAAACGATGATCTCTCTTTCTTAACTTATACACTTTAGAAATACAATTGCTTTGAAAAAAGAGTATTTAGACCTTTCCTTTGAAGAACTCCTGGAAGACAGCAAGTTTGTTGCCTGGATGGTTCGTGGTGACCATCAACAGGAGTGGGAGTCATTCCTGTCAGAACATCCGGAATTCAGATACAAAGTAAAAAAGGTGCGCAAAATCCTTAATCTGCTGCATGAGCGAACAGATAATCTTAGCGAGGAGGAGCTTTTAAAAATCTGGAGAAATATTGAAGGTTTTGACGATCATATCAAAAACCGTTCCGGACGGATTAAACTGTTTTCAATGATTCGGTATGCTGCAGTGCTTATCCTTGCACTTTTTGTCGGTTCTGCAGGATTGTGGATTGTAACTAATCATCAGAAATCATACAACTATACATCCTCCATCGTTCCCGGTTCTGCAACCCAGTCTCGTCTTCTACTTTCAAATGGAACGACTGTAGATCTGGAGAAGAAAGATTCAAAAATTGCCATGAATAACGGGAAGAAGATAGTCATCGATAATGAAAAGATTATAGATCTCAGTCAGACTGCTGTTCCGGATGAATCAAAAATGAATGAGGTCGTTATTCCATTTGGTAAAAAGTCGCAATTAATCCTGGCAGATGGCACCAAAGTGTGGCTCAATGCAGGGAGCAGGATGGCATTTCCAACCAAATTTACGAGTAAAAAACGTGAAGTTTTTCTGGAAGGGGAGGCCTATTTTGAAGTTACACACAACCAGGAGTTACCGTTTGTCGTAAACACTTCTGAGTTATCCATTAAAGTACTCGGAACAAGATTCAATGTCTCAGCATATGATTCTGACCGTCTTACAGAAACGGTTTTACTTGAAGGAAAAGTTTCAGTAAGTGAACGGTCAATGCTGGGATTACTTAAGAGTGAAACTATTTTATCTCCCAATCAAAAAGCCAGTTATGATCATACGGATCGTTTGATAACAGTTAAAAGCGAACCTGATGTAGAATTCGCTATTGCATGGACGGAAGGTTGGTTTAAGTTTTCGCAACATAGTCTTCAGGACGTAATCAATAAATTGCAACGATTCTACAATGTTCAGTTTGTTTTCGACACTCAGTTTTCAACAGCGGATCTGATATCTGGTAAACTGGATCTTAAAGAGTCTGTTGAGGCGGTGATGGTTGCCCTTTCAGATGTAGCAAATATTCAATACCGGGTAGACGGAAACAAAATCTATATAAACAAGAAGATTGGTGAATTGCTTATGAGAAAATAGTAAAAAGGTCAGCAGGTCTGCCAACCTGCCGACCTTAGTGATTGATTTTAACAGTGTTTAATTAAAACTTATCAAAGGTATGAAAAAAAAGTGCAAAAGGAAATCCTTTCCTTCCGGAGGTATTTCAAAAATCTTGTTACGTATGAAACTGCTAACCTTTTTTATTCTGGTATCAATGGTAACTGCTACTGCAAGTTCCTATTCACAACAGACCAAATTTAGTCTAAAGCTGAGCGGGGCCACTGTTAAGGAGGTATTCCACGACATCGAATCAAACAGTGGATTCATCCTGTTGTACAATGAAAAGCAGTTGGATGTCAACCGTAAAGTCGATGTTGACGTGAATGATAAGACCGTAGAATCAATCCTGAACCAGGTTTTTGAAGGGACAAATAATAGTTATAAAATTTATGACCGGCAGATTGTGATTCTTGCCGATGAAGTGAAAGAATCCCCATCGTTAATTAGAGTTGAAAC
>CAIPJU010000324.1 GCA_903865465.1 uncultured Bacteroidota bacterium | reverse complement strand
CACGTTGGGGTCTACCTATGTGTTGACCCCCCTGATTTCGGGCGGAACTTCAAAAAAGCGAAGAGGCGAGGTGGTAAACGAATAGACTGAGAGAGGGAGTGGCCAAAGAGCCTGGTAAACTTAAAATAATTTATTGAATAGTCATTTAAAAATCAGCAGTTTCTCTGTAAATTTGTAAAAAAGAGACTATGGATATTCAAACCTTAAAATTAGATTTGGTTCAAAGAATTCTAAATTCGGAAAATGAAGGAATTTTGGCCAAAGTAAATATTATCTTACAGGAAGAATCTGAAAATGATTGGTGGGATCAACTGCCAAAAGAGGTTCATGATTCTATTAATGAAGGAAATAGCGATATTAATACCGGAAATATTTTTACTCATGATCAAGTAATTCAGGAAGTCAAAATAAAATATGAATTTTGAACTCGAGATTATTTGGTCAGCAAGAGCTAAAATTACTTATTTTAATGTTCTTGACTATCTAAATAAAAACTGGACTAGAAAGGAATTGGTCCAATTTAGTCAAAGAACTCAAGTGACCATAAATGCAATTAGAAAAAATCCCGGTATATTTCCTATCTCTTCAAAAAACAAGGAAATAAGAAGAGCATTGGTAGATAAGAACAATCTGTTCTTCTATAAAGTTGACATCAGCAATAAAAGATTGTACCTGCTTACATTTTTTGATTGCAGGCAGGATCCGAAAACGCTACTTTTTTAGTAAAGGGTCAGAGCAGAGCTGAACTTCATAATAGCAATTGAGCAATAAGACCGAGGCGAAGGGACGACTGAACGACAGCACGACTGAACGACAGTACGACTGAACGACTGAACGACTGAATGACTGGACGACGGCACGAGGAGGGCGAAGGGGCGACTGAACGACGGGGCGACTGAACGAAAGGGCGACGGGGCGAAACGGCGAAACGGAGAAGCGACTGCAAGGAATGAAAAAATGAAAGAATGAAAAATTATGGACTTAAGAAAATTCCAAAACCTTATTTTTGTTTTTAAACCATAGTAGCTGGTGATTAAGGTTAATACCAACCTTATTACCTTATTTTTCATCCTATTGTCATACTGATTGATATATTGAAAATCGCCCATTCGCCTTGCAAGTCCTGAAGGGTAATCAATTTAAAGTCACTCTTACTTTTGGGGAGGGTCGGGATGAAGTCAAATGTGGTGAATAACTTCAAAATAGAACAGGTTCGTGGTTTGTCAGATCTCTCTACCTTCATATAAGCCAATTCCGTGCTGCCGCCCCTTTTCATATTCTAAAATGGGTGCTCTGCTTCCATTGGCACCCACACTGATCATAACAAAATTAGCTCCGCAAAACTTCATTCCCGAGTAATTCGTGTAATTCATCCATCATCTGACTAATTCGTGTAATTCGTAAAAATTCGTGTAATTCGTATTAATGTAATTCGTACTTAACCATGGAACCTATCAAAACCCACCATTCCCGCTCTCAACGAACCAAAAAAAAGACGAAGGGCATGGAACGATTCCTAAACTCAAAACTATTTATCATCCTTGGAGGAAGTTTCTTCCTGATCGGTATCTATTCCCTGTTTGCAAATTCAAACGGTTCTGGTGGATTGTACCAGTTTATACTGAGTTTTCTGACACCTACAGATGGACCTGTAATTGAAGTGGCCGGTGGTGGATTATCAGAAATTGTACTTTATTTCCTGCCGGCCTTAGTGGTATTGATTGGCGTCCTGTTATTCAATCAAAAATATCGCTTAATAACATCTCCTTTATCGATATTGGCAGCTTTATGTTTATTTATTATACAGGTTAAAATTTCTTTTATAAATCCCATTGTGGGTAGTTGCTTTTATCCTGATTTTTTAACTGCCACATTATTTCTTTGGATTCCGGCATTGTTGGTACTAGCCGTAAGCCTGGCCCAACGTAATTCTGCATTACTCATAATCGCCTGTTTTTATTTCTATGCCTCAGTGTTATTATTGGCAACCAACTTTCCAGCACATTTTGAATTCGCATTTACATTTATCTTTATATTT
>CAIPJU010000323.1 GCA_903865465.1 uncultured Bacteroidota bacterium | reverse complement strand
TTCCCTCGGGGAGATATGGAGATACGCGGCTTTCCGACTTTAAAAAGGTGGCCAGGGAGGTAACAAGTGCTGAAGGAGCTGAGTCAAAATACAGGGTTGCCGAGCTGCTGTACAGGAAAAATATGGCTGATGAGTCGGAAAAGGTCATAACCGAGTTTATTAATCAGAACACGCCTCATCAGTACTGGATGGCAAGGGTTTTTCTACTTCTGGCTGACATAAGTATTAAAAAGGGCGACCTGCTCCAGGCAAGAGCCACCCTTCAGAGCCTTAAAGATTATTACAGTATTACAAATGACGGTATACTTGATGAGGTGAAAACACGTCTGGATTCAATTAGTGAAAATAAATAGCAGAAAAAGATCAGCTCTACGGCTTCTGGTTTCGGCGTAAAATGAAAATTCCTGAAATGACAAAGAAAATTATAACTCTCCTGCTCTTTATATCAGTTCTGCTGATTAATGCTTATTCGCAGGACAACAAACAGGATAAAGGCCTTAAAAGGGTGGTTACTCTTTACAACCCCTACAAGCCATCCCTATCTGATGCAAAGAAAATGAGTTTTCTTCCCGACATGACTGATACTTTGAAGATAAAGCATAGTTTCAAATATGATATTACTGCTGAGCCCTTTATGCCGGTTTACAATATCAGCCCTCTTAAGGCTGCGGCATTGCTTCCCGATCCACTGCAAAAATTGTACAAGAGTTATATCAATATAGGACTTGGAAACTATTTTACTCCTCTTGCAGAAATAAGCATTACAAGCGACAGATCAAAGAGTGGTGCCATAGGCCTCTATGGCCGTCATTTTTCCAGCAATGGAGATATTGCTTTACAAAACGGGAGGAATGTTTTCGACGGTTTTATGGATAATGATGCGGCTCTTTTTGGACGAAAATTCTTCAGCAAAGCCATCCTCGAGAGTTCTGTCAGTTACACCGGAAGGACCAGATATGCCTATGGCTATGATACAAGCTATGCTGATTTTTCTTCTGCAAAGAAAGATATGAAAATGGCATACAGCAATATAGGAGCAAAAGTATCACTTCATTCGACAAGTGCTGATTCAACTGATTTTTCTTATGATGTTGGCATACGTTATAACTATTTCCAGGGGACTTCTGATTTTTACAGACATAATGCCGGAATCAGTGTCAGGATAAGTAAGGAATATATGGGTTTCAAAATTGGTTCAGGCTTCAGCTATGATTATTATCGTCTGCCGGATACAATACTCCCGAAGCCAGAATACATTGCAACATTAAGCCCGTTTGTTACAAAGAGAACAGGTCAGTGGGACTTCAGGGCCGGATTTCAGGCAGTTATTGATAAAAACATGAATTCATCGGCTGATTTTCATTTTTATCCTGATCTTAGATTAGGATTTAGTGTCGTTCCATCGTATGTTAATTTTTATGCCGGGTTATCCGGCAAGCTGGAGAGAAATGATCCACTTAAAATAATAGGTGAGAATCCTTATCTTTTGCCATCAATTCTTTTCACATTGCCTAACACCGATCATGCCCTGATATTCTCAGCCGGGGTTAACGGAAATGATGCTATCGGAGGGGATTATCTTTTCTCAGCTTCTTATTCGCTTATTAATAACCTTCTTCTTTATTCAAATATTATTACCCCAAAATCTTTGATTATTACACCTGGAGGGCCATTAAAACCCTATATGGGTAACCATTTTTTAGCGACTGCAGGGGATGCTGAATTGCTAAATATCCACGGAGAGATGAGCGGAACTGTTACTGAGAAGATATCATTTAAATGGGATGCGAACATATACAAATACTCTTTGTCAGAGAGCGGACATCCATGGAATAAGCCTGCATGGGATGCAGGAGTTGAACTGAAATATAATCTTCGCAATAAAATACTTGCTGGCGCCGGTCTGACAGCAATAGGAAAAAGATGGCAGCAGGAGAGAGAGGCAGATCCCCTGGGTATAAAGAGTCAGCTTGAAGCTCCGGCACATGTCAACCTTAATTTCAACGCTGAATATCGATATTCCAAAGTGCTTTCGTTTTGGGCAAAGATTAATAACATCTCACCGAACCGCTATTATGAATGGGCTTATTATCCCACTCAGGGCCTTCTTCTGATGGCTGGTTTTACATATAGTCTTTAATATGGTCAACAATCCTGAAGGTTAAGAATTTTGTTTCATAGATTCTTCCGCGACTTGATGGATTTTATAATTCCAATATATAGTATGTTGTTGGTTACAGATAAGAAATTGTGCATTATTTGTTGATGGAATTATCTTAAAAACCGTTTAAAATTCGTATATTTGTATCGAATTTTAAAGTTCATTAAATCAGTATGTTAAAACTCAAAAATGACACCCTGTTCTGAAGGGTGCAAAAGAGCTAAGGGTGGTATTATTTCAACGGAAATTAAGCATATTAATATAAAATAAATCAGTAAATCAGAGGGGCTTGCTATTCAGTAATCAGAACATGCCTGAAGATTTGTAAAAAAAAGAAAATATGAGTGAGAATGAAAAAAGATTGCAGGACAGTATAGACTATTCAGCGGATAATATCCAGGTACTCGAAGGTCTTGAGGCAGTCAGGAAAAGGCCTGCAATGTATATCGGAGATATAGGAGTAAAAGGCTTGCACCATCTGGTTTATGAGGTGGTCGACAATTCCATTGATGAAGCACTGGCAGGTTACTGTGCAAAAATTGATGTTACCATACATGAGGATGGCTCCGTTACTGTCACTGATGATGGCAGGGGTATTCCGACTGGAATAATGGAAAAAGAACAGAGATCGGCCCTTGAAGTTGTGATGACAGTTCTTCATGCCGGGGGAAAATTTGATAAAGATTCCTACAAAGTGTCGGGTGGTTTGCATGGAGTCGGAGTTTCGTGTGTTAATGCCCTTTCAGACAAGCTAACGGCTACCATCAAGAGGGAGGGAAAAGTTTTCAGACAGGAATATCATAAAGGGAAACCGGTATCGCAGGTTGAAGTTATCGGTGAATCAGAGAAGTCAGGAACAACAATTACTTTCAAGCCCGATAGTACAATCTTCCAGACAACAGAGTTCAACTTTGAGATACTCGCCGCAAGATTACGTGAGCTTGCATTCCTGAACAAAGGAATTGTTCTTGCCATAACCGACCTTAGAGAGGTTGTTGAAGACGCTAATGGGGGAACACCCAGGTATGAAGAGTTCCATTCCGAGCAGGGACTTAAGGAATTTGTTGAATATCTCGATTCAAACCGCGAGAGGCTGATTGAAAAGGTAATACACATTACATTCGACAAGACTGAAATCCCTGTTGAAATTGCCCTTCAGTATAACAGTTCGTTTTCAGAGAATGTACATTCATACGTCAATAACATAAATACTATCGAAGGTGGTACCCATCTTGCAGGTTTCCGCAGGGGACTGACCCGCACCCTGAAAAAATATGCAGAAGACTCCGGTGCAACATCAAAACTGAAGTTCGATATTAACGGAGATGATTTTCGTGAAGGTCTTACGGCAATAGTCTCTGTAAAGGTTGCGGAACCTCAGTTTGAAGGACAGACTAAAACAAAACTGGGCAATTCTGAAGTAATGGGAGCTGTTGACCAGGCAGTAAGCGCTATGCTGACAAATTACCTCGAAGAAAATCCAAAAGATGCAAGAGTAATCGTACAGAAAGTTATTCTTGCTGCTACTGCCCGACATGCGGCACGTAAAGCAAGGGAACTGGTTCAGAGGAAAAATGTCCTGTCGGGCTCAGGTCTTCCGGGCAAGCTTGCCGACTGTGCAGACAGGGATCCTTCAAAATGTGAGATTTACCTGGTCGAGGGCGATTCAGCAGGTGGAACAGCAAAGCAGGGACGTGACCGCCGTTTTCAGGCTATCCTTCCTCTTCGTGGAAAAATCCTGAACGTCGAAAAAGCAATGCAGCACAGGATTTATGAAAGCGAGGAGATTAAAAATATCTTTACTGCTCTTGGTGTTCATATTGGTACCGATGAAGACAGCAAGGCTTTAAATATTGTAGGATTACGTTATCATAAGATCATAATAATGACCGATGCTGACGTTGACGGATCGCATATTACCACCCTTATCATGACTTTCTTTTTCAGGTATATGCTGGACCTTATCAAAGGTGGAAATCTTTACATTGCAACGCCACCTCTTTACCTTGTTAAGAAAGGGAAGATGGAGCGTTACTGCTGGACTGAGGAGGAGAGGGAATCTGCCGTTGTGGAGATGGGCCAGGGCAAGGAATCAACCGTTGGTATCCAGAGGTATAAAGGTCTTGGTGAGATGAATGCTGAGCAGCTATGGTCGACAACCATGAATCCTGAAAGCAGGACTCTGAGGCGCGTAACCATTGAAAGTGCTGCTGAGGCAGATCATATCTTTTCTATGCTTATGGGCGATGAGGTGCCACCCAGAAGGGAATTTATTGAGACACACGCAAAATACGCCAAGATTGATGTCTAGCAAAAGGGTATTTGGCTTTTTAATATGCCTCTTCTTAATTTCCGGTGCGGTTATAGGCCAGGAAAAGAGTAAAATAGTAAGTTCTCTGTTCGATGAGGCTCTAACCAATGAGACTGCCTACAGGCAGCTGGAATATCTTTGCAGGAATACAAAGGGACGGATTCCGGGATCTGCTGCAGCTGCTGAGGCTGTTGAATATACCCGTCAGGCCCTTATAAATGCCGGAGCCGATTCCGTATGGCTCCAGAAAGTTCCTGTTCCACACTGGGAAAGAGGTAAAGAGGGATGCAGGATTATATCTTCAGTTTATGGACCTGCCGATCTTTCAATTACGGCTTTGGGTCTGTCAGTAGGAACAAGCGATGATGGAATTTTATCAAACATAATTGAGGTTCATGATTTTGATGAACTGAAAAAGCTTGGAAATAAGAACATTGAAGGTAAAATTGTTTTCTTTAACCGGCCTTTCGACAATAAGCTCATTAATACATTTGCAGGTTACGGCGGAGCAGTGAACCAGCGTACCTCAGGTGCAGCTGAGGCAGCAAAATATGGTGCACTGGCAGTCCTTGTCAGGTCAGCAACCAATGCACTTGATAATTTCCCTCATACCGGAGTTACCAGATACCAGGATGATGTGAATAAAATACCTGCTGTTGCCGTCTCCACACTGGATGCTGAATTACTCAGCAAGTATCTGAAATCTGATCCTCTGCTTAAGATACATCTTATTTCAACCTGCAGAAATTTTCCTGATACCTGGTCATATAATGTTATTGGTGAAATTAAAGGCGACAGCCTCCCGGGCGAATATATAACTGTCGGAGGCCATCTCGATGCATGGGATATCGCTGAAGGAGCTCATGACGATGGAGGCGGATGCGTACAGGCTATTGAAATGATCAGGTTATTTAAAAAGACAGGTATCAGGCCCAAAAGAACCATCAGGGCCGTAATGTTCATGAACGAAGAGATGACCGGAACGGGCGGAAGAATTTATGCTGAAGAGGCAAAGAAAAAGGGGGAGATTCACTATGCAGCGCTTGAATCCGACCGAGGGGTATTGAGTCCCAGGGGATTTCTTTTCGATGCTGAAGGAACTCGACTCGAAAAACTCTGCGCTCTTTCTCAATATTTTAAGCCGTTTAACATCCCGGATTTTGATAAGGGAGGGGGAGGATCTGACATTGGCCATCTAAAGCCGATGGGAGCCTTGCAGATTGGTTATTTGCCTGAAATCCAAAGATATTTTTATTACCACCACTCAGCAAACGATACTTTTGAGCAGGTTAATTTCAGGGAGCTTCAGATGGGAAGCGCCGCGATAGCTTCACTTATATACCTGATCGACAAGCTAAATCTTTAGCAGAAGAAGTGGGAATACGAATGAATTCTTATATCAGACTCCAAATAGTTTTCTCCTTACTTCGATAGCATCATCAGTACATACTTCGCTGCAGCAGAAGCATCTTATGCACTTACTGTCGGTCAGAATAATATGATTCTTATAGGCTGGCCTGACTTCGATGGCATTTACCGGACATATCTTAATGCATTTGTGGCATCCGGTGCATCTTTCATGGATAAAAACAGGTCTTCTTTCACTCTTCCTGAGAAATTTAATCCGTTTCATTAAAAATTGCCAGGCAATATTATTAAACGTTGAAACCGGAATTCTCGTAAAGTCTTCCTTCAGAATAGAGCTTAATTCCGGACCATCATCATAAATTATATCATCTTCTGAGTTAAGCCAATTCCTTCTGAAAAGGGCCGTTCTTGACGTTGGGACAATAAGCGGATCATAACCTGCAATCCTGCTGGCAGTCATATCGAGAGCCAGTGGGTTTGTTGATCCGATAAGGAGTCCGATTGAGACCGGAATCCCCCTGCCGGGGCCGGGTCCTTCCATTCCTGTAATTGCATCCATAAGGAAATAGCCGGGTGTAACAATTTCATTGAGGTCAACGAGGAATTCACCAAATTTGTTTCTCTCCTGATGAAGGGCATGTTGTTTCGCTTTATGGAAGCCGGGAACAAGACCGAGTGTATTTTTAATGGCACCTGTGAAATATACCAGCTCGTGATTCTTGAATTTTGGAAGAGAAACTATAAGGTCTGCTTCATCAACCACAGCAGCTATCCGTGTTTTCCTGCCACCAATTTTTTTCTCTACAGGCTTATTCGTAAAATCAACCCATTCTGCTCCTGTTCTAATGCAAACCTGGCGAATTCCCGACTTTTCCCCGTTGAATTTCGCAGTATGTACTGCCGGCGAGTCACCGACAAGAACTGTTGCTCCCCGCGACTGAAGGAATAGTACCATGGCTTCCACGACAGAAGGATGAGTGCTGATACATTTTGCGGGATCATCATCAGTTAAAATGTTGGGCTTTACCAATACTTTCTTATTCCTTACATCAGGGCCCCCTGTTGCATCATATATTTCCCGGATTTTATCATAGATATCATCTTTGTCATAATCGGTACACTTTCGTATTGCAAGCCTGTTGTTCATAATCTGAGATTTAAATGTGAATAAAATCCGGCGTCCTGAATTTAATTCGGATAAGTATAGAATAAATCGGGAAAGCTCATTTATTTATAATTGTCTGCCGGAGGATATTCTCCACGCCTGCAACAATCTGACCGGATGAGCCTGAGAAATTATTAACTATTATGCTGAAAACTAGTTTATTGCCTTTTATTGTTGTTAAATATCCAGCATAGTTCCTGACTCTGGTCATCGACCCGCTCTTTGCCCTTAGCCTGTTATCAAAAATAGGGTCAGTAAAATGATATTTTATTGTACCATTCTTGCCTGCCTCGGGTAATGATGAGAAATAGTCACCGAAATATTTACCGCTGGTTTCCATATAGCTGAGTACATTTGAGAGAAGACGTGTATTAATGGCATCGAGAGGTGAGAGGCCGCTGCCGTCTTCCATATATAAGCCACTGTTATCGATCCCGTTCTTTCGAAGAAAGCTCATTACAACTTCAATTCCGGCATAAGTGGAACCTGCTGTCCCATATTTTTTGCCGAGTTCCTTCAGCAGATGCTCAGCATACAAATTAACGCTTTCGTGATTCAGAACTTCAATTATTTTTGATAGGGGCGGTGAGACTGTTTCAGTTATTAATGAAAAGTCATCAGGATTATAATTCTTCACCAGTCGTGCTGTTGAGGGCTCTTCAGTGAGTGTTATACCCGCCGAGTTCAACATTTTTGTCATGATTTTTGCCAGGAGGAGAGGAGGATCAGAAATGGAGGCTTTCAGGACAAAATCATTTTGCCCTGCCGGAATTATTCCCTCCATGGTTGCGCTCGTTCCATATGGCGATGAAAAAATGTTACCATAGTCTGCTGTGCCTAATGCCCTAAGGTGGTTTAATACTTCCGGCTCATATTCTGCAGGGATTATCTCTTTTATGACAGGGGCAGGACTGCCTGAAGTCGACTTTAAATGGATTTCATAAAGGTTGTCAAAAACAGATAATCCATAAGCACCTGCTCCGTAATAGTTCCCGATATCTTCCCAAAGCCATTTTGAAGGAGTGGGGCGGTAATCGTAGTATGAATCATCGGAGATGACAGATCCCTCTATCTTTTTGATTCCAAGCTTCTTGATCTCATTGACCCAGGATCTGAGAAAATCATTGTAATTTTCTGAAAAATTCACTGAACCCAGAGAGGGATCACCTCCTCCTTTTATTATTATGTTTCCCGAAAGAACTTTGCTTATGGTATCAATTTTACCTGAAAAACCAATATGAGTAGTGAACGTGTAATCAGGTCCAAGCATTTCAATTGCAACTGCCGTGGTGATTAGTTTCATGACTGATGCCGGAACTGAACTGACGGAAGAGTTGTGCTCATAAACGGCCTCACCGGTTAATGCATCGGCGATGCAGACAGACACGGATGCATGCTTAAGAGCAGTATCGGATATAAATCTTGCAGTAGCAAGCTCCTGCGAAAACAGAGGAAATGAAAAAAAATATGTAAGGGCAATCAGGGAAACTCTCTTCATGCCTATGAAGTTTTGTTCTGTTCAAGCGTTGAAAGTAATCCGCATGCTGCCTTAATATCTACTCCGCGACTTGCCCTGATAGTGGTCAGGATACCTTTTGCAATGAGGGCTTCCTTAAATTTAATGGTCTCTTCCAGTCCGGGGCTTCTGAATTCAGCACCTGGAACCTGATGGAATCTTATTAAGTTTATCCTGCATTTTATCCCGTTAAGAATTTTTGCAAGTTCATTTACATGTTTCTGAGAATCATTCATTCCCTGGAATAGAATATATTCAAAGGAAATTCTTCTCTGACTGTTTATTTCAAAGTTCCTTATAGCATCAAGTATCTCTTTAAGAGAATTAGTTTTCTGGATTGGCATCAGCATTTTTCTCTCCTCATCGAAGGGGGAGTGAAGACTTACTGCCAGGTGGCAGCGGCTTTTTTCGAGAAATTCCTTAACCGTGGATAATATGCCCACCGTGCTTACGGTAATCCTTGTAGGACTCCATCCATATCCCCATTCAGCAGTGAGGATTTCAAGCGTTTTCATAACCTGGGTAATATTATCAAGAGGTTCACCCATTCCCATGAATACCATATTGGTAAGAGTACTGAACTCAGGCAGGCTTCGGAACTGGTTGAGTATCTCATTTGAGGAAAGATTTCCCTGGAAGCCCTGTTTTCCAGTCATACAGAATATACAGCCCATTTTGCATCCGGATTGTGATGAAACACATATGGTTGCACGTTCGGTTTCGGGGATATATGCTGTTTCGATATATTTGCCATTCAGAACTTTATAAAGATATTTCTTCGTTCCGTCGATACTTTCCGAAGAGCTTTCAGGGGAATAGAGACCTATCTCATAATCGTTGGATATAGTTTCCCGCATTTTTTTTGAGAGATTTGTCATCTCCCCGATGGAATTAATCTCCTTTTTATATAGCCAGTCAGCCATCTGGCGTGCTGCGAAGCCCGGAAGTCCGATCCTCTTTGTAACAGCGATCAGCTCATTAAGGGTTTTGCCGTATAGTTTTTCCTTTTGCATATATTTTTCCTTTGTTTTCGTTTATCGTTTATCGGTTATCGTTTTTCGTTTTTCGTTTATTTTCAGGAAACTGCATCTTTAGCTATAAACCATAAACCATAAACCATAAACCATAAACCATGAACCATAAACTTTAAGTCCACTCCGAAAAGTAATAATTTTTGTTTTCAATTGTTCTTACCCCCGACCCCTGAAAGGGGAACAATTGAAAATAAGCAAGTTTTAAAGTCCCCTTTAGGGGATTTAGGGGTATAAAGGGCTTTTCGGAGTG
>CAIPJU010000322.1 GCA_903865465.1 uncultured Bacteroidota bacterium | reverse complement strand
TATTCACAATTGACAGCCGTATTAAAGAGATAGGTTTAAGAAAAGTAGCCGGATCAACAACTGGACGAATAGTTATAATGCTTAACCTTGAGTTCATTAAATGGATTATAGTTTCCTTTGGTATTGCCTGCCCTGTAATAATTTATTCCATGCATAAATGGCTTGAAAATTTTGCTTACAGAATCAATATAGGCTGGTGGATGTTTGCCTTTGCCGGACTGCTTACAATAATAATATCTTTATTAACAGTCAGCTGGCAAACCTGGGACATTGCAACAAAAAACCCGGTGGATTGCCTCAGGCATGAATAGAAGGTATTAGCTCTTTAAACCATCCGGGGTTTATGGATAACATTTCCGTAAATCAAAAGTTTTGCAGAAAAAATTCGGGTCTTCATCATGAAAGTGGCTTCGATTCTAATTCCTGTAATATTTGCAGGAAAGGGTGCCTGATGAGGATTTAAATGAGATCATTCTCCTAATGAAAAAATCTAATGAGTTTAGATTTTCTTTAACGCCAATGTTAGTTTCAACGCTGTTTCTGATTTCTGCTTGTGAAAAGAATCATTCTGCTCCTTTAAAAAATCTTTATGCCATTCAGCATATATTAAACAGTGAGATTGAATAAATTATTATTTATGCAGAAATGAAACATTTTCCTTATTTTTTGTTTCTACAAATGACTGATCAATAACTGTGAACATAGCTTTGGGAAATACGTATTTTTTCTCTGTTTTCGATACCAATTAATGACTACGGAAGATTCTTTTGATACTACTTATTATTTTAATAGCTGAGTTAAGGCAATGATAACATATAATTTGGCTATTTATCCCCTACAAGTCAATGGGGTTTCACAGACAACCGGTTAAAAGAGTATGAAACTTATCAATAAACAGTGTGAAGATGAGACGAAAAGTTAATTAAGGTTAAAATATAATGCAAAGTGAGTAAAATTCCACTTGCTAATATTGTTTACATTATAAATCTTTGATTTGAGTAATGTCCCCTAAAAAAAACCAAATATTTCTAACCCTAATATGAACCTTATGAAAAAAAGAATTCTACACACGTTATTAACGGCGATGTTTTCTCTTTTTGCTCTTTCAGCCTGGTCACAGATTACAGTGACAGGTGTTGTAAAGAGCGATCAGGGTGAAGCAATGCCGGGGGTCTCAATTCAGGTTAAGGGTACTACCAGGGGTACTCTGACCGACGGATCGGGCAAATATATTATTTCTGTGCCCGATGCCAAAGCCATCCTGGTATTCTCTTTCCTGGGGATGCAACCCGAAGAGCTTATGCTGAACGGAAGGTCTATGGTTGATGTCATCCTAAAAACCTCCGCAACAGTCATGGACGAAGTGGTTGTAACAGCCCTCGGTATCACCAGAGAAAAAAAATCACTTGCCTATTCTGTTGGAGAGGTAAAGTCAGATGAAATGGTCAGGGCTGGGACCAGCAACGTCATGAAATCGCTCGACGGTAAAATCAGTGGTATTAATCTGACCAGCCTAAGCAGTGACCCTACATCCTCAGTTCTCGTAAACATACGTGGTACAACAGCAATGCCTTCTACCAGCGATGCGAACGTTTCTGTCAAGGGGCAGCCGCTTTATGTTATAGATGGAATTCCCGTAGGTCAACAAACATTCACAAGCAAAAACGGAGTTGACTTTGGTAACATTCTCTCTCAGCTTAACCCTGAAGATATTGAGAATGTTACGGTTCTTAAAGGGGGAAGTGCCGGTGCTCTTTATGGATCTGAAGGTGGCAATGGGGTAGTGATGATAACTACAAAATCGGGCAGGGGAGGCAAGAAAGGTCTTGGAGTCTCGTTTTCCACATCAGCGAACTTCGACACCCCATATCAGTTTATTCAGGAACAGCAGTTGTACGGTCAGGGTGAACGTGCTTATGAATGGGAGTATGACAATACTGATACCTGGGGACCGGCTCTGGACGGAAAGTATTCCGATAATTACTGGAATGTAAAGGACCAGAAATGGGAAAACGGGCCGATGTACTCTTCAAAGGAGGACAGAATGAAGACTTATCTTCAGACAGGAAGCACCATAACCACAAACATCAACATTAGCGGGAATTACGATAAAGGTGCTTTCAGGCTTTCATTCAGCGATATGGGAAACAAGGGTGTGATGCCTAATACCAAGACAAGCCAGCAGTCGGTGACTCTGAATTCGGAGTATAAAATGGCTAAAAACCTGAAGGTCTCGGCTAATGTAAGCTATATCAGAACATATTCTCCCAATAAGGCTAATGTAGCCGGTTCAAACAGTATCCTTAATGACTTGCTGTTCAACTTTCCAACTAACCTACAGCCTCTTGCCGATATGAAAAACTACTGGCTGAAGGGATTCGAAGGAGTTCTGATGAATGGGGCAATAATGAAAGACAACGGGATCGATGTAAATACTGATAACCCATGGTGGACAACCTATGAAAAGATAAACAGGTTCACCCGTGATAATTTCTTTGGTAAGGTTCAGCTCGACTGGCAGATAAACAAGGATTTTTCATTTATGGTCAGGTCAGGTCTCGAAGATGTTATTGAGAATTATGAATACAGGCAGTCATTCGGGGAAAGGGCTTTGTCGGAGAGGCAGGATGCAGGCGATGGCGCATTTATTACCAACACCAGCAGTAACCTTATGATTAACTCCGATGCTATCCTGACCTACAATAAGAATGTCGGGAAATTTAATATTACGGCTAATGCAGGGGGTAACTATTCCTATTCAAATGCTGATAGTTATGTTATAAATGGTTCATCACTGAGTACACCTGGACTATTCACCATAGGCAATGCTTTCCCGGGCAAACTAACAGCTGATTATGGCTGGAGCACAATGCCTGCCTATAGTGTTTATGGAACTGCCGACCTTGGATGGAACAATCAGTTGTTTTTAGGAGTTACAGGACGTAATGACTGGAAAGGAAATCTGGCAGAAGAAAAAATCCACTATTTCTATCCTTCTGTTTCAGCAGCCTGGGTTATATCCGAAACTTTTCATCTGCCTAAGGCAATTGATCTTCTGAAACTTCGCCTTGGACTTGCTGATGTCGGAAACGGACTTGCAAGAACAAGATCGATTGATACCTATACCTTTGATTCCCCCGACTGGTCGGGTACTGTAAAAACAGCGAGTATAAATGCCACTCTTGTCGATCCCAATATCAAACCAATGCATTCCATCACTAAGGAGGCCGGTGTAGATTTGTGGCTTTTAAAGAGAAGGATAATGTTCGATTTTACTTACTTTGTTAAAGACCAGAACAACCAGCTTGGCGGGATCCCCCTGGTTCAGGGAACAGGATTCACATCAATGACTACCAATATCGGTGATGTCAGAAACCAGGGTTATGAATGGGGTTTAACACTTACCCCTTTAAAAACGCAGGATTGGACATGGGATATATCGGCTTCATTTACACATTATAAGGCGGTTATTACCAGGCTATCTTCTAAGTTTGCCCCTAAGGGTTATGTATTTGCTTCTTATGATGGTAACTCTGTAGTAAAGATTGCCGTCGGTGAGCAGATCGGGAACATATATGAACAAAACCCGATACTCAGGGTAAAAACAGGCAAATATGCCGGGATGCCGCTTCTTGACGGTGCAGGAGGTGAATTCCAGGTCTCTGCTGATGAAACTGAAAGAGCCCAGCTGGGGAACTACAATCCTGATTATATTCTCGGTTTAAACACAAGTGTCAAATACAAGGGATTTACACTAAATCTGGTAGGCAGTTTCCGCAAAGGCGGAAAGTATGTTTCTGTAAACCAGAGATACCTCGAATCGAACGGAAGGGCATTCACGACCCTGAGTTCAGGTCCGAATAATCCTTACTGGCAGGGTGGCCGTACTCCCGCACTGGGTGGATTGCCCTGGCCGGCAGAAGGTTCAAGTCAGTATGAAGCCGTTAATATTAACAATGATGGCCAGCGTTCTGACTTCAACGATGCAAGTTATGCAAAAGGGGTATTCCTCAATCCAAATTACACCGGCGATCCTTCAAATGCAACCGATGCTGATTATATTGTGAACGGAGCTGATCGAAACAATACTTTTTATCAGTTCCCTTACAACAGTTATGGCGATGTAATCTGGAATTTTGCCTCCACCAGAACCTATGATGCGACCAATTTCAAAATGAGGGAGATTTCACTTACCTATACAGTTCCCAGTTCACTCTCTGGCAAAATAAACGTTTCAAATGTTAACATATCCTTAATAGGAAGGAACGTTTTTCAGTGGAATAAATCGGGACGAAATGAAGATCCTGAATCAGCCTTCTCAGGCGTTGGTGTAAACCAGGGAATCCTCAGGGCAACCCTGCCGAGCATTCGTTCGTTAGGATTTAAGCTTGCCTTTGATTTTTAATGTGTTACAAACATCTAACAGATAATGACTATGAAATCATTTCTCGCAAAAATATTTATTCCTGCTTTATTCTTAGGATTTGTATCCTGCAGTAAGGATGCCTTAAGGCAGGATGACCTGCTACAGCAGAAAAATGCCATTGAGTCTTTGAATGACCCCTTCCTTCTGTCATCAATCCTGAAAAAGTCCTGCCTGTTTTATCAGGACAGGGGCTGGGGAAACACAATGCTTCCAGGTGCTGTGCAGTACACAATGCGCAATTACCAGGGAGGGGATAATTATTATACTGCCTTTAAAGGTCTGCCTACCGATATGTACTCGGCAATGGATATTCTGAAATTCATTGATTCGGCAATACAACTCTCAAAAGCCAGAGGCTCTGACTCCCATGTTGGAATATTCACTACTTTCAGGGTCCTGCTATTCTCATTTATAACTGATTATTATGGAGATGTATATTACAGTCAGGCATTGCAGGGCCGTGAAGGGGTTCTTTATCCTCTTTATGACAAACAATCGGATATATATGCCGGTCTGCTAAAAGAACTCGATGACGCCTCCGGATTGATCTCCAAGGGTACCGATATTGTCGATCCTTCATATGATATGATGTTTGGAGGTGACAAAACAGAGTGGGTCAAATTCTGCAATTCCCTTAAACTTCGTTTATTGATGCGAGCCTCTGCAAAGCTCTCTGACGCTGGTACTCAAATTTCAGCAGTTGCTTCTTCCCCTTTGCTTTCAGATGAATCTGATTTGAATGCTTCCATTGCCTATGTAGGAACAAACTCTGGAAACTCATGGGTTGGAGGTTCGAACAACTGGGCCAACAGCGGCGAATTTGAAAGAAGGAGACCCTGCAAAACCCTCGTTGATATTATGACCGTCCTCAATGATCCGCGTATGAAAACCTGGTTTGCACCTGTCGAAGACCCCTGGACAGGCGATCCCGCCCTCGATGGTGTAACATTCACAACCACAGATCCCAATGGATATACCTATACTTCTAAATGGGAATATATTAACCGATCGGATAGCACCATCGCCTCACAGGTTCCAAATATCCTTGACTCAAATAAGATTTACGTTGGTTTTGTTGCAGGGATGAATGGTGATTTTAAAAACGGAAACGGTCATTATAACACTTCTGCAGGAGGCACAAATGGGAATTTCAAGGTATCAAAATATTCCAAACTGTTCCAGGAGAACTCTCATGATTTGCTTAAAGCTCAGATTATGAACAAGGATGAGGTTCAGTTTATCCTTGCTGAAGCAGCTGTAAAAGGCTATATATCAGGCAATGCTGATACCTATTACAGAAACGGTATAAGATATTCAATGGAGCGCTGGGGTGTAAGCGAGTCTGATATAACAGATTACCTGGCTCAGACTATGATTGCCCTTCCGGGTGATAATGCAGGGAGACTTGCTAAAATAGCCGAACAGAAATGGATAGCCCTCTTCTCGGTTGCCGCTGAAACTTACCTTGACTTACGCAGGACCAAAATGCCTGACATATTTGATAATGGTAACCTCTCATCATATACCTTTCCACTAAGGTTTCGTTACCCTGGCAACGAATCGGGACAAAACAGGGATGCCTACGACAAGGGTGTAGCTACTCTGGTTCCTGCTGTCGATAATGAATTTTCGAAAATGTGGTTATTGCAATAAAAGGTCATTCTTAAATCAGGACCTTAATCTATTAAAATGGGTGCCGGCCGGATTCCGGCACCCATTATTTATTCTTCTGATAAAAAGATTACCCGGGAGCCTGTTTAACCTTTTATCTTTTGATAATGAAATATATCAACCTGAAAATAGTCGGATCGGTATTTCCTGTACTCTGTTTATTGACCTTCTCAGCCACAGTCATCCCATCAGTACCATCACGTCAGTATCATTCTGATAGTCAGTTTGTACAGGATTACAGTGTCAAATATCTTTCTGATAAAAGCAATGGAAGGTTGATAAGGGTAGCTTCCGACAGGAATGGATATATTCAGATTTTGTCATCCACCGGACTTCTCAGGTTGAAAGATGGTCAGCTGCTCTTCCCGGGAATCATTGTCGGTGATTTTCAGGATAAGCAGACTTCCGAAAAGAAAGTGGCGGCAATAGGGGTCTACCAGGATCAGTTTGTTTATGCTGATGATAAAGCAGTTTTCAGTAATGGATGGGCAGGGAAGCTCTATTCACGCCATTCACTCCCAAAAGCTTTTATAATTGCAGGAGGAAAAGATTTTTCCTTCCTTGTTTCAGATGGTAAGAAGATCATTCTCCTCAGTAATTCAGTTACTTTATGGGAAGGAGAAATCCCGGGCGATGATATTAAGGATATACGTTTCGATAAAGTTCAAAACTGTTACTGGATTCAGGGGAATTCAACATTGTATACCTTCTCACCTGAAGTCAGGGAGCTTGTTACTGTCTGGAAAAGCGACAACCTAACATGTTTCGGGATTACAGGAGAGAG
>CAIPJU010000321.1 GCA_903865465.1 uncultured Bacteroidota bacterium | reverse complement strand
TGCCATCCCAAAAACAGCTCCGAAAAAACTGAAGAGCAACATAATCATGGAAATTATGATATTGTTAACCCCTATCAACCTGATTACCCTGTACTTTTCAAGCCGTCGTGTAAAACCAAGGAAGGAAAAGATACCCACATCAATGGCCTTGGTCTCGTTCATGATCCAGAATGCACCGCCTATCATTAGAATAAATACGATAATATGGGACATATTGATAAAGCCCTTGTAAAAGGCTGAGAAGATCTCCCATGTCTGAGGCTGGCTTTCAACATGATGATAAGAACCGTTCACAATCACACTCCGGTCGACGCCATTGACATTTATTGTATGACGATCGAATTTCCCGCCCGGGATTATCCATGTCAGAACAGCAGAAATTATAACAATACTGAAGACGATCACCAGGTTGTGTGGCATGCTGAATTTAAGACGCATCATTTACAGGTTTAGATTTAATAAGGTTTGCCTGCCTGAATTTAATGTCAGGATAATGGTAAAAATAGACAAAAAATATTCAGATGGAAATCTTAAAACCAAAGTTTGCCTATTTTTACCTGAAACGAAAAACCGACCACCGATGCTTCTTATAAAAAACGTATCTCTATTTTCGCCGGACCCTCTTGGAATAAAGGATATCCTTATAGGGGAGAACACTATTCTGCTTATAAGAGATAAAATAGAACATAATCACTATCCCGATGCTGAGCTAATTGACGTTGCAGGACTTATTGCAGTACCCGGCATTATCGACAACCATGTTCACATTGCAGGAGCCGGGGGTGAAGGCGGACCAGCTACACGAACTCCGGAACTGACTCTTTCAAAGATGTTTTCAGGCGGTGTGACGACAGTCATTGGCTGCCTTGGCACTGACGGATTCACAAGAAGCGTCGAATCGGTACTTATGAAAGCAAAATCATTAAGACACGAAGGAGCTTCTGCCTGGATCTGGACAGGTTCATATCAGGTTCCAACTCCTTCGATAACTGGTAATATAGGCCGCGATTTAGCCCTGATAGAAGAGGTCATTGGAGTTGGCGAGCTTGCCTTGTCTGATCACAGAAGTTCTTGTCCTTCAACCGATGAACTTATCAGAATTGCATCCCAGGCACGTGTCGGTGGTATGCTTGGTAAAAAAGCCGGGATAATAAATATACACCTTGGTGATGCAAAGGACCCCTTTCGCCCCATACACGAAGCCGTAAGTAAAAGTGAGTTAAGATACACTCAGTTTCTGCCTACACACTGCAACAGAAACAGCTGGATATTTGAGGATGCCTGTAAATATGGGAAAAGCGGTTATCTTGATATTACCACAAGTTCATGGCCCTATTTTCCCGACGAAGAGGTAAAACCCGCTACAGCTTTGAGATTATTAATTGAATCCGGCGTACCTGCATCAAACATTACCTTCTCCTCGGATGCGTGCGGCTCCCTCCCGGGCTTTGATGAAAATGGCAATCTTGTGAAGCTTGAAGTCGGGTTCCCATCGTCAAACCTGCGTGAATTTGCAGATGCTGTTCTGATTGAAAAGCTTTCTGTTGAAACAGCTCTGAAGCCTGTAACATCAAACCCGGCAACAATACTTAAGCTTCCACGGAAAGGATTTATTAGCATTGGAATGGATGCTGATATCATACTGCTGAACGAATCAATGCAGATGATTCATCTTTTTGCCATGGGAAAATGGGTAGTACGGGATAATATTGTATTAAAAAAGGGATCTTACGAATAAAATCCCTCTGCATGCCAAGATATAACCTCGTTTGAGAGCTTAAGTATAGTTAAGAATTATGGAACCTCATCGCAGACTGAAGGTCTGACCCGGAAGGTAAACGCTGATTTTAATATTCTCAGTTCCGAGAAGTCCTTTATGGACTTTCTTTATCGCATCCATATTTTTGATCACAATTACCTGGCTGTTTCCTGTGACTCTTGCCGTATTACCATCAACAATAATTGCTGTTGATTCATCAATCCCGACACAAAGTTTATCGGGATGCTCTATGGATACTGAAATAAGCCTGTTTAATCTTTGGCGCTTAATAAAATGCTGATCAACAATAACATCCTGAAGAAGCCCTAATCCCTCACTTATCTCAACGTTGTTCTCCTCAATGGTCTTAAACCCTGTTTCACTCTCGGGGTGTTTTTTCTGATTCCCTGTTATCATCAGCCGGCTCATAACGGCAGCGCCTGCACTTGTTCCTGAAATCACTGCTCCGTTTTTGTAAGCAGCCAGTATGGCATCCATGACCGGACTATTCTTTACAACATCCATAAATCTTGCCTGATCGCCTCCGCTTATGTAGATCAGTTTTGCTCTCCTTAGCGAATCAAGACTGCCTGCAGGAGGCACTTCTCCTTTCCTGAAGTTATAGCCAGTTATGTGTTTTGCTGCAGTGCTTTTAAAAGATTCCCTGGCCCATATTATTGAGCTGTCGGGTTCAGAGCCTGCCATAGGAAGTACGAAAACATAGTCGTTAATACCGATCCCTGAAATTGAAACAAGCTCATCCATCATTTCAATTGTCTTGTCGCCACCACCGATAATGAAAAGCTTTCCTTTAGCCGGTTCAGAAGGGAGGGCTTTAAAAGAAGAAAGAACAAAAAACAGAGATACTGGGATAATAAAATTTATTGCTTTCACATTCAAGTGTTTAATGATTAAATTAGTCGATGCACCCTGGCTGCAAATTTATACAACAAAATAAACTTAAAAAACGCAGGAAGCAAACAGGTAAACCAGTTTCCTGCAGATATTGGCCCTTTACCATGATGTATATAAAAAAGATATTTCCCCCGGTTGCATGGTTGGAATGCATCGGGGGAAATAACTATTGAACCCTTTTTTTTAAACCATGTTGAATTTAATTTCTCTTATAATAAATATCGTATGCGATATTATCAACAACTTCGGCTGCAAAATAAACCTGGTGCAGTGAATCGAAAATTGTTTTAATATTGCTTACTGATGTTCCAATCAATTCCGACAAAGTTTTTGTGGTTCCATCGTCGAATGTAATCTGGATCTCGCGCTTTTTGCAAACTGTACCTTCAGTATCATTATCATTATCAACAACTGAGACTGTAGCATTTTCCTGTTTTACTCCATCAAGATAAACAATGGCATCCTTAAGTCCATTACTTCTGATTATCTGAACATTGCCAATAGTCAGAATGTATTTATGCTCATGTCCGAACCTTAAAGTGTCATTTTTAATTGAAAGGCGTTTTTCTTCGTAAAGAAGCTTGCCGTTTTTGCTGATTCCAAAGCTCGACACAATAGTATCGCCCGAAGCATATTTATAATTTGCCGTGATGCTGTCGGTAAAGGCATATTGTGAAGCATAAGCAATGCCGGTTGCAGGACTCTTTACAAAATTGATATTCAGCTGACCTGCCACTGCGTTATCAACGCTGATTTCGGATCTGAGAAGATAATCGAAATCATGGAAGTTGTTATAATCGTTATGATAATCAGAAACAGTAATAGTAAAGTTATTTGTCAATGAGGTATCTGAAGGGTTAAAACGCCACAGCTGTCGTGGGTGCTGTACTTTGGAGTATGGCATATTAACGATCATCTTTGCGTTGTCGGCTGTTTTTGTGAAATATTTCATGAGTGACCAGTTCCACCTGTCGTGTTTTGCAACTGGTTTATAATCGTAAACACCTTTAATGGTATCAAGAGTAATATAAACCTTATAATCAGTTGCTGCCTGGTCAAAAGACTTGGCAGTGCCGTCATTTACAGTCAGAATGCCATAAGCCTTTGATGTAGAAATTGAACTTACAGCACTGTTCAGGTTTACAGCTCCCTGATCGATTGATTGCTTCAGGGTAAGAGTATCCTTCATATCTACTTTTGTACAGCTCCACAAAGCTGTAGTAAGAATTAAAACCGAAAAAATTAATCTGCTTTGCTTTTTCATAACTATTGATTTTTAAAATATTTCAAATTATCAGTTTCAAATATATAACGACAAAAAACAAAAAAATATTTTATTCAACGAACCTCTGAAACTATTCAGTGAAATGGCATTTTTTTACTGTAAAGGTCTTTCTGTTGCTTTAAAACAGGAAACAAAGCTATTAGAGTTCTGTTCAGAAAAGCATGGCCTGAATCAGGAACTTAGGTTTTCAATAAGCTTTATTTATTGATTACCAATTAATTAATCTAAACTCGGGATTAATTTAACGATTTGTCGATGCTGACTGATTCCCCTGCCTTTAGGCTGATCTTTTTTGAGTTTTCTTTATACCTGACTAAATAGGTACCACCTTTATCGGAAGTGATTTTGGCATTATACAGAATTCCTTTGTGCCATTTCAAATCGATGGTACAGGCACCTCTTGCACGCAGTCCGCTTACAGAACCCTCTGGCCATGATGCTGGAATAGCAGGGAGAAGATTTATTATACCGTTTTGCGATTGCAATAGCATTTCTGCAATACCTGCACTTCCCCCAAAATTACCATCAATCTGAAAAGGTGGATGAGTATCAAACAGATTATCAAGTGTGCTTTTCCGCAGAAGAGAATAGAGGTGTTCGCATGCCTTTTCAGGCTCCTTAAGCCTTGCATAAAGACTCACAATCCATGCCCTGCTCCATCCGGTATGTCCTCCTCCGTTAGCAAGCCGGCGCTCAAGTGTCTTTGAGGCCGCAGCATACAGCTCAGGTGTATCTTGCGAAATAAGGTCAAGGGGATAAAGACCAAGCAGGTGCGACATGTGACGGTGTCCCGGCTCAAACTCTTCATAATCGTTTATCCATTCCTGTAAAGTGCCATTGGCGGCAATCTTAAGCGGAGGCAGAAGTTTCTGTGCTTCCCTGACCTTGACAACCAATTCATCATCACACTTCAGGATATTGGCAGCCTTAATGAAATTATTGAAGAGAGCGTTAATAATATGTATATCAACTGTGGGAGAATAGGTCATCTGTGCTTTTAAGCTATGATTTGATCCAGGCACATAAAATGAGTTTTCAGGCGAATGTGAAGGGTTGGTGACCAGATAACCTTCGGGAGACTTAACTAAAAATCCCAGAACAAACTGAACCGAGCCCTTTATAATTGGGTAGGCAATATATTGAAGGTAGGTTGTGTCTTCAGTAAATTCAAAATGGTCGAAAAGGGGAAAAGTCATCCAGGGGCCATCCATAGGTGTAATGCCCCATACTCCGTCAGCCACACCGGTACGCCCGTAGGGATCGGTTAGATGATGAAGTGTCCATCCCTCTGTTCCATACATCTCCCTTGCCGTCGCTGACCCGTTTTTGACAAGCCTCTTCATAAAATCGGAAAGAACCAGCGAAGTCTCAGGTAGATTTCCGCTCTCAGCAGGCCAGTAGTTCATCTGAAGGTTAATATTGGTATGAAAATCAGAATTCCATGGGGCCTGATACAGGTCATTCCAGATTCCCTGCAAATTTGCCGGCAGACTTCCCGGCCATCCCGATGAACCCATCAGGAGATATCGACCATATTGATAGTAAAGTGAAATCAGCCCATTATCCGTTTTGCCCTCCTTTATCCGTTTGAGTCTTTCATCAGTCGGAATATTTTCATTTTCATCTTTTCCCAATGAAATTTTCACCCTTTCAAATAATGAGCGGTGATCCTTTTCGTGGATATCCTTTATTTCATCTGTAGTAAAAGGAAAAGTACCAGCTATTATTTTCCTGCATTCCTGAAGCAGATCGATCTTGCGGTCAAAGTCCATGCTGTTCGGATTATAATCCGTAACTCCTGTAATTACTAAAACAAGGTTCTTAGCCGAGTCTATACTGTAACCTGCCGATTGGCCAAAGGCCATGGGAAGAAATTTACCATCTGTTCTGATTATCTTCATCGCAGCTGCATACCGGAGGTGTTTTCCTCCAGGCCCTTCTAGCAGCGACTCCTGGTCGATAATCTGTCCTGTGTACCAGGCCAGCTCTTGTCCGGTATTATAGTTATTCTCGTACATAGGAGCTGAGGGAGGCCTCGACCCTTTGAACTCATATGCAGTGTCACATTCCCTGGAGATGAGGAGTTCCGCATTAAAAGCTTTTGTAGCCCTGAGGATTACAAAAATTGAATTCATTGGCGCTGAAACAAAGACATCTTCCTTGAATTTGTTTCCATCGATTTTATACTCGGTTGAAACGACTCCGGTATTAAGATTTAATGATCTCCTGTAGGATTCAGCTTCCCCTTTCCATCCGAAATTTATAAAGAGATCTCCCAGAGGCTGGTATGAGCGTACCCTGGGCGGGGTACCAAGCAGGTATTTTTTTGATAACTCCTCAGCCTGGCTGTAGTCTCCATTAAATATTGCCTTTTGTATTTCACCGAGATGAGCTTTTGCCCCGGGATTATTGTTATTTACAGGTGCTCCTGCCCATACACTCTCTTCATTCAGCTGGATCCTTTCGTGTTTTACTCCACCGAAAATCATTCCGCCCAAACGTCCGTTACCAACAGGCAGGGCTTCAGTCCAAACAGATGCAGGTTTCCTGTACCATAATTCCAGGTCATGAGTTTTGCTACATGAGAACAATATCACAGTTAATGCCAGGTAAACAAGATAATTTTTCATTGTTATTCAGGAAATTTAAAATAATGCAGGAATATTTCGTCTGTAAAAAATACTGTATAAATATAAAGGTATACAAAATGAATATTTGTATTAACAGTAAGAATGGGCGATTTTCAATTTTTTTTGCTCAACGCCCTCTGCAACAATTTTGTGTACTCTGCGGGAAATAGAAATTCATAACTATGTGAATATTATTTCTATAGCAATTTTAGCTGCAATATTGAGTCCACTCCGAAAAGTAAGAGTTTTTGTTTTCAATTGTTATTACCCCCGACCCCTGAAAGGGGAACAATTGAAAATCAGCAAGTTTAAAAGTCCCCTTTAGGGGATTTAGGGGTAAAAAAGGCTTTTCGGAGTGGACTCAATATTAAAACGCTTTACTCCTTTTTATTACAAAAAAGAAGTGCAGCTACGGGAGATATGTTCTCCCGGGCTGCACTTCAATATATAAAAGGTTGAAGCCTGAATTAATTTTTAACCGGTTTCAATTCGTTTATTTTTTCTTTTGGAAGAAGAGATGAACTCTCTTTCTTAACTGTAAGTGTTTTGGCAAGTGTAAAAGAGGCAGTCTGACTGATATCTTTTGATGAGGCTCCAACCCTTACATCATATTTACCTGCATCAGCAATCCAAGATGAAACTGACGGATCGAATGAAGCAAGGCTATGACTGTCGAGGACGAAAGTGAGT